>JBPYDX010000022.1:0-18434 GCA_051986115.1 Candidatus Eremiobacteraceae bacterium | reverse complement strand
TCGCTTCCGGGGAACCGCTAAGGGCGACTCGGAGATCGTTGGGAAGTGTTGGTGCAGGTTCCGGTCCCAAAATAGCAAGTGTAACTGTGTCGCCAATGTCGGCACCAGCGCCGTTGCGCATAGCCTTGTTCAAGCGCAACGAGTGACCTCCGGATCCGTTGAGTTCCAGGGCTGCTCTGAAAGGATGACCGTTTATTGTGCCTTCGACCTTGCTCATACCCTGGAGTTTCTTACTAACCACCTTCGGGATGTCAAGTACGGTCGAGGGATCGGTCTTCGCCGTCTTTGTTGGCCGGCCGAGCCGCGCCTTGAATCGTAGGACTGATGGGCCGCGGCCATCTTTGTTCTCACGCTTTGGTTTATTCATATTGATAAACGTATTCTCAACAAATCTGCATTCGCCGTTGCAAAATAAACTTAAAACTGTTGAGTTAATAAACCTCGCAGAGGTTACGAATCGCGAGGCTCAGGCAGCGGAGTTGCCCGTTTGCCGACACACTTAGTGGTTGAAGAGGTTCGAAGGGAAGATCGCCTGCGAAGAATAGTTTAGCACGATCAGCGATTACGTTGGTCAACCGCTGCATTTAGCTTCAGCATCGTGTTCCAATTTCGCGCCGTGCCACTCGTGCCGAGGCTCCGGTCGATGAGCGCGGCAGTTAGCTTGGAGCGGCCAATTCCATCAGGATAGACTACATAGAGCACGCTGCCGTCCAAGGCAATCCGCTCGCGCCCCACAATCGCGGCGCGCAGCTGCTTCTCCGCTGCGGCCTTTGGCTTGGCTTTCAAAAACACGACCACGAGGTGCGCCGGATCTTTGAGCGCCTCGGAACTAAATGGATTGCCCTTCACGATGGCGGCCAGCTCCGCCGCGGTCCTCACCGTGACGGCGCTTTGCAGCCGGAAGCGTCTTGCTAGTTCAGCCTCGAGTTCGCGCTCAATCGCAGCCGCAGATTTAGAAGCCTCTAAGACAAGATTGCCAGACTGCAAAATGGTGCTCACGTTCTTGAAACCGAGTCGCCCGGCGGCATCGCGAAGCTCGGCCATCGCCAAAGACCTTCCAGCAACATTGACTGCGCGCAAAAATGCGGCGTACACCATCGCGGCTTACTTGCAGGCCGGTGCTGTCATATTTGGAGAACGGCTTTTTGTGGCTTCTTGGCGTGATGTGCGTCGCATAGCGCTGTCTCTTCCCGGTACGAGCGAGGAAACCTCACGCGAGCACCGAGCGTGGACCGTCAACGACAAATTTTTTGTATGGGAGCGGCCACTGCGCCGCTCAGATCTGGAAGCGCTGGGCGATGACGCGCCCACCGGGGCGATCTTGGGAGTGCGCACCGACGGCCTTGAAATGAAAGAAGCTTTGCTCGCAAGTAATTCGGACGTTTACTTCACGACGCCGCACTTCGATGGATACCCGGCAGTTTTGGTGCAGCTTGACCACATAACTCTTAAAGAGCTCACACAACTCATCCGCGAGGCTTGGCTTGCTCGTGCTCCCAAGCGTCTTGTCGATGCCTCGCATCAAAAAACCTCGAGCCAGCAAAGGCAACCACGGACACAAAAAGGAGCTAGAAAAGCTCGATGACTGATCCGGCACTCGAGACTTTGGTCATGTAGTGCCTGGCGAACTTGTCAATGGATGGACGATCATCAAGGCATCGTCATCGGGTCTTAGACTGCTTGATCTGCGCGGACACGCGCTACAAGATTCTTAAGCTCCATCGTTGATTGTGACTTCCGCTAGCGCGCGAAGAGCCGCTCGGAATTCTTTAAGGCCCTTCTCACCAAGCACCCGTGCCCATTGTGCTTCAATCGCGCTGACCACGCGTCGCGACGTTTCGATTTGACGCTCGCCTTTATCCGTCGTCAGTATGAGTTTCGCGCGGCGGTCACGCGGATTGGCGATACGCCGCAAATAGCCAGACATCTCTAAACGATCGACGAGCTCGCCCATTGCCTGCTTTGACATACCGGCCCGCCGGGCGAGCGCGGTGAGCGTCAAACCCTCATCCTCGATATATCCGAACACCTGTCCCGAAGACACGCGTTGGTCAGCATAGGGCGATCTTGCCATGCCCTCGTTGTAGCGCTCGCCAAAAAGTGTCCAAAGGCGCTGCAGCTCGATCGTGAGCCGACTTGGGGGGCCTTTTGCCAGGCGCCGTCGCATTTCGGACACAAGGCTTTTTTGATTGGCCATCGCATCGCACTTAAGCGGTTGCCAGCCAGCGCCCTGTATTGTGCACCGGGCACAAAGGGATAACAGGGGATAGTCAGGGTACCTGACTATCAGTGAAACGAAGTTTTCTCGATTTACTCGCGACAAACGGATTAATGTTGCTGCTGCTCAGTCTGCTCGCACTTAGTATTGGGTTTGCGCTCCTCGTGGTATCGTTTTTCGCTTGACGTTTACGGGAGGCGCCGCGACCTACGCGGAATGACCTCCGCAATGAACGACCAGCTCCTCTCGGAGCTAACAAAAATCGACGATCGCTTGCAAACACTGCAGGTGCGGCTTTGACTACGCAGGCAAGCTCAAAAAGATAGAAGCCCTCGAAAAAGAGACCCACGATCCCTCGTTTTGGAACGATTCACAAGCCGCGCAAGCACACATGCGCGAGCTCGCAGCATTGCGCAGCGACGTTGATTTGCTCAAGGCACTTACTGACAAAGCACGCGAACTGCGAGAATTCATAAGCTTAGGTGAATCCGATCCTGGGCTCGAGGCGGAATTGGCAAGCGAACTCGAGCGTCTTCGCGCTGGGGTAGACGAAGCCGAAATGACGGCCATTCTTGACGGGGAGTTCGACCGTCACGACGCGATCGTTATCATTCATGCCGGCGCCGGCGGCACGGAAGCGTGCGATTGGACCGCCATGCTGCTGCGCATGTACATTCGTTGGGCCGAGCGCCACGGCTATCGCACCGTGCTGCTCGATTCACTTGAAGGAGATGAAGCGGGGCTCAAAAGCGCCACGCTGCTCGTGCAAGGTGCCAACGCCTACGGATATCTTGAAAGTGAGCGCGGCGTGCATCGCCTTGTTCGCATCTCGCCTTTTGACGCTGCCAAACGCAGGCACACATCGTTTGCATCCGTTGACGTCGTGCCGGACGTTGAAGAGGGAGAAGCAATCGAGATTAAACCGGACGAGATCGAAATTGAAACCTACAAAAGCGGTGGTGCGGGCGGTCAATACGTTAACAAGACGGAAAGTGCCATCCGTATTACGCATAAGCCGACCGGGATTATTGTGGCTTGCCAGAACGAGCGCTCGCAGTTAGCCAATCGCAATCGCGCGATGAAGATGCTAGCCGCCAAGCTGATGCAGCGTGAGCGTGAAGAGCGCGAGGCAAAGCTTGCAGCGTTGGGTGGTGAGAAGAGCAAGATCGAGTGGGGAAGCCAGATCCGCTCGTACACGCTGCAGCCGTACACCATGGTCAACGATCACCGCACTGAGGTCAAGATTACCGACGCACAGGGCGTGTTGGATGGCGATCTCGATCAATTTATGTGGGCCCACCTGCAGCAGCGCCGTCGCACTCCGGCAGCCTAACGAGGTTTTGCGCATTGTCTTCACAGCGAGAAAAAGCCGATCGCCTTCGTAATCTCCACCACAGCGGCAAGCCGCTATTGCTAATCAATGCCTGGGATGCTGTGAGCGCGCGCATCGTTGAATCGCTCGGCTTTGAAGCTGTTGCAACGACGAGCGCGGGCATCGCATGGGCCGAAGGTTTTCCCGACGGCGAACAAATTTCGCGCGAACGTATGCTCTCGCGCGTAGCGGTGGTTGCACAAGCGGTTGACGTTCCGGTGACAGCCGATCTTGAAGGCGGCTACGGCCCAACAGTGCGCGATGCCCAAGAGACTGCTCGCGGCGCTATTGATGCTGGCGCTGTCGGGTTGAACTTTGAAGATGCAGCACCTGGCGGCAGCTCGCTCCTCGGCATCGAAGAGCAAGCCGCACGCATTGGGGCTTTGCAAAACGAAGGAGACAAGCTTGGCGTGCCGCTCGTGATCAACGCGCGCACTGACGTTTATCTAGCCGATATCGGTGACAACGATGCATGGCGCTTGAAAGAAACGATTGAACGCGGCAAGCGCTATCTCGAAGCCGGCGCTGATTGTTTCTTTGTTCCAGGAGTGGTTGACGAATCTACCATCAGCTCAATTGTCTCTGCAGTTCGCGGGCCAATTAACGTTCTCGCTGGGGCAAAAACGCCATCTTTGAAACGATTAGGCGAACTCGGCGTTGCCCGCGTAAGCTTAGGCTCCGGTGCAATGAGCTATGTTTTGGCCGAGCTTCGCGATATTGCGCAAGGGTTGCGTGACGGCGGCGACTTTGCGTTTCTCGCCAGCCGTATCACCCACGCGCAACTCAACGCGCTCGTCGATCACAGTCGCGATCGTGCCCATACTTAGGACCACTGGGATGCAGGTCAGGCCTCCGAGTAACCGAATAGTATAAGTGTATCGAGCCTGCGGCTTCCGCTAGACAATGAGACGAAATGGCGGGGCACGACGGGAAAGGGGGGTGGTCGCCGTCAGTACAGACAGTAAGTTATTTCACCAAAACCTGACAGTCGGCGAAGCCTTTGCTCTCCACCCCGGTGCGAGAGCGGTCTTCGCCAACTTTCACTTAGGAGGATGCGCCCACTGCGCGATCTCGGAATTTGAGACGATCGAGCAAGTGAGCGAAGGTTACGGCATTCCGTTGGACATGATCTTGGACGCACTCAACAGCTTGCCTGAGCAGGCGCCAGTGGAGGTTCAAAAAGCGTCGTAATCACAAAAGAATAGGATCACCCCCGAGCGTCCTGAGGACGCTCGTTTTTTTTGTGTGATATACTCCTGGATGAAAGGCATCCGATGTCGAGCGCTTGCGAAATTACCGTTCCCGTCACGAAGCCCGCGACAGAGTGGGTCAACGGGCGCGCGCTGCAAAAGGTGAGCCCGCAAGAGATCCACGCTCGGGTGCAGCTTCGCATCGCCGCGGCACTTTCAGCATGGGCTGACGAGACGGGGTCGGGGCGAATCGGCACCGAGTGGGAGTTTCGTGTCACGCCCCCACACGAACCAACAAGGCCGCTCGTGCCTGATGTTTCATTTCTTTCGTACAACAAACTGGGCTATGACGAAGACGACGCAGCCCAGATCCCATACATGGCACCAGACGTCGCAATCGAGGTCCTATCGCCAAAAGACAGGTTACAAGACGTCGACGAGAAGATTCGCGTTTATCTCGCAAGTGGCGCCCATCTGGTGCTTATCGTCAATCCGAACGATCGAACATTCACGGCGTACGATAGCGTGAGCAAAACGAAGTTCACAGACCAAATGACGTTCAAGCACGCCGCGTTGACAGACTTTGCGCTCCCCGTCGCCGCTGCGTTCGAAAAGGTAAAGCCGCGCCGCAAATAGCGCTGGGGATGCGTGCGGCCAGGCGCGAAAACTGCTATCCTCATGGCGCGCGTCTCAGTGATCATTGTGAGTTACAATGCTGCCGAGCAGCTCGCTGGCGCCCTAGCATCACTTGCGGCGTTACCCGAAGTGCAAAACGATCCAAACTTTGCCCAAGTAATTATCTCCGATAATGGGTCAAGCGACGATAGTGTCGCGCGCGCAAAAGCCATTTATCCAACCGTACAAGTGATCGAGAACAAGGCCAACCTCGGCTTTGCAAAAGCATGCAACATTGGTGCACGCCAAGCGACGTCACCGTTACTTTTCTTTCTCAACCCTGATGCTCGTGCGCACGCCGGCGTGCTATCCCAAGCAGTCGCCTATTTCGATACACATCCTGACGTAGCGATGGCCGGCGCAAAACTGCTCAATGAGGATGGTTCGCTCGCCGAATCGTGCGGCGAATTCGATACGTGGTGGCAGTCGTTTTTGCGCAGCTCGGCCTGGGGCGAGCTGCCTTTTTTTCGCCGTCAGGCAAACGGTTATGAGCTGCGGCAATGGGATTATTCGAGCGAGCGCGACGTCGATTTGGTCGTCGGGGCTGCAATGTCTATTCGGGCTGATGTTTTCAGACGTCTGGGTGGCTTCGACGAGCGCTTTTTTCTGTATCACGAAGAAATTGATTTTGCTCATCGGCTCCGCGAGAGCGGACTGCGGGTTGTCTTTTTGCCGCAATGCGTCGTCACACACGCCGGCGAACAAGGGGGTTCGCAGGCTACATGGGGCAAAAGCGGAGTCTTGGGATGGCGCCAGCGCAGCCGGCGGCTGTATTGGATCAAGCATCACGGAATGCTATGGTATTGGTCGCTGAGCACGGCGCTGGTTGCACGCTATGTGCTCTACCTAGCCGTCGCCGTCGGTCTGTTCGTGCTGGCACGTAAGGCGCTGGGAGCGTTGCACTAAAGATGATTCCTTCATTAGAAGAGGGCCGCCGCGAGCTTGAAGTCCTGCGAAAGCAGGTGGATGCTTGCCGGCGCTGCCAGATTGGCTATACGCGAACGAAGGTCGTGTGCGGAGTCGGCAATCCAGGTTCACCCTTGGTTGTCGTCGGCGAAGGACCAGGCGAAAGCGAAGACCAGCAGGGAGAGCCGTTCGTCGGCCGGGCGGGCGAACTGCTGACAAAAATGTTAGCCGCGATTGAGCTGCGCCGCGAAGACGTTTTTATCACCAATACCATCAAGTGCAGAGCGACGACGACGGAGAGTGGGCGCCTCGCCAATCGAGCGCCGTCGCCCGAAGAAATGAGCAACTGCCGCGAGTATTTGGATCGGGAGCTTGCTGTTGTGAAGCCGAAAATTATTTTGGCGCTCGGCGCGCCAGCCGCGAAGTCGTTTCTCGGTCGCGACTTTTCCATCACGCGCCAGCGAGGTATTTGGTATGCGGGTCCAAGTGGCAGCGACCTCATCGTCACCTTTCACCCCGCCTACATTTTGCGTCAAACCGGCGGCAACATTGATTCGGTGAAGAGGCTTGTGTGGTCGGATTTGGTGGCCGTGCGCAAAAAGCTCGACGAGATCGCAGGAGCGCCGCAACCTCAAGTCGCGCAGCCGCAGAGCGCGCAACAAGCGCCCGACGAATTGCGCTTTAACTTTCAATGACCAAAGCAACCGCGCTTGCAGCACTGCCTGCCGCCGGCGATCGCCAGGCGGCGAAGATCTGGTGGAGCGAACGAGCTCGCGAGAGCGGGTTTGGCAGCGTAGAAAAGCTGCAAGCGTCGCTCGATTTACAGCCCTACCGCTTGCGCCAGATTTACCACGCTTCCGTTAAGGGACTGCAAACCGACGCGCGGCAGATTACCGTCTTGCCGGCCAGCCTGCGCAATTCGCTCGAACGCACCTTCAAACTTTCTAGTCTCGATCTTGCCCAAGAGGTGACTTCCACCGACGGCGCCACGACCAAGTTTTTGTTTAGGCTACGCGGCGACAATCAAGTCGAGGCGGTCCTCATGCGCCATCGAGGAGGTCGCACAACCGCTTGCATCTCCTCGCAGGCAGGCTGCGCTTTGCGTTGCGATTTTTGCGCTACTGGGCAAGGCGGTTTTTTTCGCAACATGACTGCGCTTGAGATTTTCGACCAAGCTGCCTTCGTGGCTAGGCGCGCGCGTGACGAGGGCAAAGCGCTCACTAATTTGGTTTTTATGGGAATGGGCGAACCATTTCTCAACTACGACGCGGTGATGAGTTCGGTAGCACTACTCAACGATCCGCAAGGCTTCAACTTGGGCGCCCGCAGGATGACCATTTCAACAGCCGGCGTCGTGCCGGGCATCGAGCGCTTTACCGCCGAGCGCATTCAGGTGAACCTCGCAATCTCACTGCACGCTGCAGACGACGAACTGCGCACCCAGCTCATGCCAATTAATAAGAAGTGGCCGATCCGAACGCTTATGAAGGCCGCCTATGCGTATGTCGAAACAACGCGACGCAAGGTGTTTTATGAGTACCTCATGCTGGCGGGCGTTAACGACCGGCTCGACGATGCCCGCCGCCTGGCCGATTTGCTGGGTGGTCCGCTGCACCATGTAAATCTTATTCCCTACAACGCAACCGCCGCTCGTTACGAGCGCAGCTCCACCATTCGAATGCAGCGCTTCCGCAGTATTTTAGAGGAGCGCGCAATTCCAACCACAGTCCGCCATACGATGGGCGACGATATCGCTGCCGCCTGCGGCCAGCTTCGAATCGATTCGGCATTGTCTCATGCTTGACGTGGATCGCGTCTCCAAGTCGTTTGGCAAAGTTCGCGCCGTAAGCGAGTTGCAATTTACGGCGCGCGCTGGAGCAATCTTTGGGCTTCTCGGTCCGAACGGCGCCGGAAAGACAACGACCATTCGCATGATCTTGGATATTCTTACCCCAGACAGTGGAGAAGTTCGTTTCGGTGGCCGCCGGGTGGACGCGCAGATTCGGCACACGTTTGGATACCTGCCCGAAGAACGCGGCTTGTATCCAAAGATGAAGATTACCGAGCAGCTGCTCTTTTTTGGCCGCCTGCATGGGATGCGCAGCGCCGACGCACGCGCGCGCATTAGCCAACTCTTTGATTCTTTTGGGTTGACGGATAAGCTCAAAAGCACGCCGGCCGAACTCTCCAAGGGAAATCAACAGAAAGTACAATTCATTGCGGCCATCCTGCATCGTCCGCCGCTGCTCGTTCTCGACGAACCATTTTCCGGCTTTGATCCGATTAATGTAGAAGTTGTCAAAGATACGGTACGCGACTTAGCGCACCAAGGCTCGATAGTGCTGCTCTCGAGTCATCGCATGGAACAAGTCGAAGAGCTGTGCGAAGACATCTGCATTATTGACCGCTCGCACAGCGTGGTCAACGGAAATCTTGCGCAAATAAAACGCAGCTGGCCCGACCGCTTCGTACGTATGACGAATTTGCCTGACATGAGTTTTGTGGCACGTTTCCCGGGTGTGAGCGTGCGCCCAAGCAACGACGGCATTGCCGATTTGAAACTGCCTCCTGACTTCCAACCTGCAGAGTTGCTGCGCGCGGCGGTCACAGCGGGGCCGGTCGATCATTTTGAAGTGGTCGAACCGAGCCTCAACGATATCTACCTTCACTACGTCAAACCGGAAGATTCAGCATGAACGTGCTCGGCATTCTCGCGAGTCGCGAGTACATGACGCGCCTGCGCAGTAAAGGCTTTATTATCGGCACGGCGTTGGGCATCATCGGTATTATAGCCCTGTCGTTCATATCCACGATCGGGTCGTGGTTTATCGGATCCTTTAAGACATCGCTTGCCATCGTCGCACCCGACGAAATTACTGCTCACAATCTTCAGCAAGCACTCGCGCAAGATTACAAGGTTACCATCGAGCCCTATCGCAGCACGGGTCCCGAAATCCGGCCGGCGTTACGCGCAAGCGTTGTTAACCATCACTACGATGCGGCGCTGATCGCCTACCGGGATGCAACCGGGTCGCTCGCCTTTGCGTTTTATCCTCGCGGTTCTGCGAGTTTGGAAGATCAGGAGTCGCTCAAACGACAGCTCTTGCAATCCGTTGTCGCTGCTGACTTTAAAGGCGAAGGCTTGACCAAAGCGCAGCAAGTGATCGACTTTCCCTTCGCTATAACCAACTTGAACCCGCGTTTTCGTTCAGCTGCCGAGGCGGGAACGGCGCAAGCCCTCGTCTACTTTTTGCTTCTGCTGTTGTACGTTGCAGTCATTATGTATGGCGTTTACGTGGGTCAAGGTGTGATCGAAGAGAAATCCAATCGCGTTATGGAGATCATGATCGGGATAGTGAGACCGGCGCAATTGCTCGCGGGTAAAATCGCTGGCATTGGCGCGCTTGCACTGACGCAAATGTTGACCTTTGCTGTCGTCGCGGCAGCGATACTCGTGCTTGTAGGTCTGCACTATGCAACAAGCCCGCAGGCCTTGGGGGCTGCCATGTCGGCAATGAAAAGTCAGCCAGCGTCGCTCACTGTTACGACGGTGCCATTCTCGACGATTATCTATCTCCTCGTCTTTTTTATCCTCGGGTTCTTTACGTACGCAACCATGTTTGCGGGCGTCGCCTCGCTCACGAGCAAGGCGGAGGACATTCAGCAAAGCAATGGCATCCTCGTCGGGCCGATTGTTCTTGCGTATCTGCTATCAATATTTGCGCTGCAAGACCCTGACAAACCGTTATTCGTTTGGGCCTCGCTTGTGCCGCTGATCAGCCCTATGTTGATGTTCACGCGGGTTGCGACGTCAACTGTGCCGCCATGGCAGATCGCGACCTCAATCGGGCTTAGCTTGTTGGCCATCTGGGGGTTTACGTTGCTCGCAGCAAAACTATACCGGGTTGGCGTGCTGATGTATGGAAAACCGATGTCACCGAAAGAGATTTGGAGGGCACTGCGTGCACCGACATAATCCTCGGCCTCAAGGGAGTATTGTTTGAAAGTCGCAACCGCGCGACCAAAACCAACCATGGAAGAGATCTCGGCGCTCGCGAAGCGCCGCGGTTTTATCTTTCCTTCGAGCGAGATCTACGGCGGCATCAACGGTGTCTGGGACTACGGGCCTGTGGGCGTCGAGCTCAAGCGCAACGTGCGCGAAGCGTGGTGGCGTGACATGGTTGCCTTACGCGATGACGTAATCGGCATCGAAACATCGGTTATCATGCACCCCGATGTCTGGCGCGCATCAGGTCACGTAGCAAATTTTACCGACCTGATGGTGGATTGCAAAACGTGCAAGAAGCGTTTTCGCGCTGACCACATTAGCGGCGACCAATGCCCGGCGTGCGGTAACAAGACACTAACTGAACCTCGCGCGTTTAATTTGATGTTTCGCACCTATCTGGGTGCGATGGAAGATGATTCGTCGCAAACGTATTTACGCCCTGAAACAGCGCAAGGCATGTTTGTCGATTTCAAATTGGCTTACCAAACGGGCCGCAAGAAACCGCCATTTGGCATTGCGCAAATCGGTAAGGCATTTCGCAACGAGATTACGCCGGGCAACTTTATTTTTCGTTCGCGCGAGTTCGAGCTCATGGAGTTGGAGTTTTTTGTGCCGCCGGAACCGCCTGAGGAAGGCTTGCGCTGGTACCGATACTGGGTCGAGCAGCGAATGCAATGGTGGCTCGGCCTGGGCGTCATGCCAGACCGGCTGCGCAAACACGAGTACTCGGGCGCAGATCTTGCTCACTACAGCAGCGCGACCACAGATATCGAATACGATTACCCCTTCGGTTGGGGCGAACTTGAAGGTATTGCTCATCGTGGTTGTTTCGATCTGACACAGCACGTCAACGCGAGCGGTAAGGATCTGTCGTTTTTTGATGAGGAAACCAAAGCGAAGTATTTACCCGCAGTTGTTGAGCCAGCGCTTGGCGTCGACCGCGCCTTTTTGGTCTTTCTGATTGATGCCTACGAGAAAGAAAGCGATCGTGTGGTCTTGCATTTGAGTCCCCGCCTTGCGCCGTACAAGGTCGCGGTATTCCCACTCGTTCGAAACAAGCCGGACATCGTTGAGCTGGCCGCAAACATCGAGCGGGATCTGCGGCCGTCGATGCGCACGGTCTTCGATGATTCGGGCAACGTTGGCAAGCGCTACTACCGCCAAGATGAAATCGGCACGCCTTATTGCGTGACCGTCGACTACGAAAGCTTGGAGCATCACGATGTGACTGTGCGCGATCGTGATTCCAAGTTGCAGGAGCGCATTTCCCTTGATCGCCTTGGTGACTATCTGCGATCCAAGGTTGCGTCGTAACGACTCTTGATTGTGGTTCGGGCGGCCGGCGACGCCGATCGCGCAGCGGTTTGGCAAGTCCTAGAACCTGTGATACGCCCCGGAGAAACCTTAGCCGTTCCCATCGACATCGATCGCGAGCGCGCACTTGCATACTGGTTCGCACCCGAGCATGAGGTCTTTGTCGCACAAGATGACCATCGCATTATCGGCACCTATTTTCTCCAAGCCAACCAACCCGGCGGCGGCTCCCACGTAGCGAATTGCGGCTACGTAACCGATGTCGATGCTCGCGGCCGAGGAGTTGCAAACGCAATGTGCGAGCACTCGCTGCAACGCGCTCGCGAGCGCGGTTTCACAGCGATGCAATTCAATTTTGTCATCAGCACCAACGAGCGCGCGATCAGGCTGTGGCAGCGCCACGGCTTTGAAATCGTTGGCCGCTTGCCGGGCGCTTTTCGCTCGCCGACCGCGGGTTTGGTTGACGCCTTAGTGATGTTTTTGCAACTCGAGTAAGCGCTAAGGCGGTGAACGAACAAGGGCTGTTTGTGTCCCGCATCAAAATACCGAAGTAGCGTTATTATGTCGCGCAGGACTTTGCGCGGAGCGGGGGACGGATGAAGACGAAACTAGGTAAGAAAAAGGCGCCGGCGCGAAAGTCAAAGCCGCCAAAGGTTGCAAAACGAACGGTCGCCCGCTCGAAAAACGGCTCTCTCGATAAGAAAAGGCTCGCCCCAAAGGCCGCCTCTAAGCAGGCTAAGACCGCCACAAAAGGCGCTGCCAAACCCACAGTTCTAAAAGAAGCGCCGGCCAAGGAACCCGCCCTCGTTATGGCGCCGATTGACGGCAAGCCGCTTGCGCCGCCGGACCCTGATGCCGGCATGATGGCAGGCGTCAAAATGGCGACCATCCCCGTCATGGGTGAGATCGAGCGCAAGCCAATGCCGCCGATTCCGGCGCCGAAAAAACCAGTTTCACGCAAGCTCGAGCCTCCGACAAAGTCGACGCTCGGCAAGATGACGTATTCCTTTGAAGAGGGCAGCGCGACGATGCGCGAGCTGCTCGGAGGCAAGGGTGCAGGCCTGTCTGAGATGACGCGCATCGGCTTGCCCGTGCCTCCTGGCTTCACGATCACAACGGAAGTTTGCAGGCGCTACATTGAGCTTGGCCGGCAAATGCCGCCGGGTTTAGATGAAGAGATTCACAAGCGGGTCGCCGAGCTTGAGCGCAAGACCGGCAAAGAGTTCGGCGGTGAAGTCAATCCGCTGTTGGTGTCGGTCCGCTCTGGCGCTCGCGTCAGCATGCCCGGAATGATGGACACGGTCTTGAACTTGGGCCTCAACAATCGCACGTGCAACGCGCTCATCGTGTTGACGAAGAACGACAAGTTCGCGTGGGATGCGTATCGCCGTTTTGTGCAGATGTTCGCGACGGTTGTCTTGGGCATGCGCCGTGACCCCTTCGATGAGGTAGTCAAGCGCTATGTCGCCAAGGCTCGCGTTCCGTCCGAGTCCGATCTCACTGCGCTCGCGTTTCGCAACATGACGAGCGAGTTCAAAGCCCTCGTGCGCCATCACACCAAGAAAGATTTCCCGGAAGACGTCTTCATTCAACTGCGCATGGCGGTTGAAGCCGTCTTTAATTCGTGGAACAGCAAGCGCGCGATCGAGTATCGCCGTTACGAGCGCATCCCTGACTGGTGGGGGACTGCCGTGAACGTCGTCACCATGGTGTTTGGCAACATGGGTGAGGATTCGGGCACTGGTGTTGCCTTCACGCGCAACCCGTCGACCGGCGAAAAAAGCCTCTACGGCGAATTTTTGCAAAACGCTCAAGGCGAAGACGTCGTTTCTGGCTCGCGCACACCTGTTAAAATCTCTGTCCTCGAAAAGCAGCAGCCAAAAATTTACAAGCAATTCTTAGAGATCGCTTCCAAGCTTGAAAAGCACTATCGCGATCTACAGGATATTGAATTCACCGTCGAGCGGGGCAAACTGTACGTGCTGCAATGCCGCTCGGGTAAACGCAGCGCTGCCGCCGCAGTCCAGATCGCTGCTGACATGGTCAAAGAGCACCTTATCGGTCGGGAAGAAGCGCTGATGCGCATCGAACCGGCTTCGTTGCAAGCGTTGCTCCACGCGCAAATCGATGAAAAGGCAAAGGGAACGGCCATCGCGCGCGGTCTCAACGCTGCACCAGGCGCGGCGGCAGGTATCGTCGTTTTCGATCCCGATGTCGCGGTCGAGATGAAGCGCCAAGGCAAGCGCGTGATCCTCGTTCGTCCGATGACCACGCCTGATGATGTGCACGGAATGGTCGCGGCCGAAGGCATCTTAACCTCGCAGGGCGGTGCAACGTCGCACGCAGCGGTGGTTGCGCGTGGTATGGGCAAGCCTGCCGTTGTAGGCTGCGAATCACTGCTCATCGACTTACGCCAGCGCCAATTCGTGGTCAAGGGCGAAACCGTTCGCGAAGGTGATCCTATAACGATCGACGGCGGCACGGGATATGTCTATCGTGGCGAGCTTCAAATGCAAGCCGCCAAGCTTTCTTCGCAGTTCGGTCAAGTACTCAAGTGGGCTGATGAATTCAAGCGTTTGGGTGTGTACGCCAATGCCGACACGCCTGAGGACGCAAGCAAGGCGCGTGATTTCGGCGCTGAGGGAATTGGTTTGTGCCGCACCGAGCACATGTTCATGCAGACCGAGCGTCTACCGGTCGTGCAAGAAATGATCATGGCAGAGACGCCTGATTCGCGACGCAAATGCTTGGAGCAGTTGCTGCCCATGCAGCGCGAGGACTTCCAGGGAATTTTCCGCGCGATGAAGGGTCTGCCCGTCACGGTTCGCCTGCTGGATCCGCCGCTGCACGAATTTCTGCCCAGCTTGGAAGACTTGCTGGTCGAAGTCACGGAGCTGCGGCTCACCAAGAGCGACCCGGCCGTGCTCTCGCAAAAAGAGCGCCTGCTGCGTCGCGTTCGCGTGCTGCACGAAAACAATCCGATGCTGGGCTTGCGCGTTTGCCGTTTGGGAATCGTCTACCCTGAGATTTATCAAATGCAAGTCCGCGCAATCATGGAAGCGGCTGTTGAAGTGAAAAAAGAAAAAGTCGACGTTCGCCCGCTGATCATGATTCCCGGCGTGGGCACCGTAACCGAAATGAAAGCGCTGCGCGATCTTGTCTCGAACGAAGCCGAGCGCATCATCAAGGCGAGCGGCGTGAAGGTTCCCTATCAAGTGGGAACGATGATCGAACTCCCACGCGCGTGTCTGGTCGCCCATCGTATCGCAGAACACGCTGAATTCTTCTCGTTTGGCACTAACGACCTGACGCAAACCGTCTTCGGCTACTCGCGCGACGATGCGGAAGGTTCGTTCATTCCCGTATATCTTGACCGTAAGATTTTGCGCGAAGATCCGTTCCAAGTCATCGACCAAGACGGCGTCGGCGAAATGATGAAGATGGGCTTAGACCGCGGCCGCATGACTCGCCCCGACATCAAGGTTGGTATTTGCGGTGAACATGGCGGCGATCCGACGTCGGTCCAATATTGTCACGATATCAAGCTCGACTACGTTTCGTGTTCTCCATTCCGCGTGCCCATCGCGCGTTTGGCCGCAGCACAAGCCGTGCTCAAAGACAGGGAAAAAGATCGCGCTTCGTCCGGGAAGCCGGATCAGGACTAAGAACCAAGGGCGCGTGATAGAAGCGCTATGACGAAACTGAGCTCGATTCGCGAGGAGCTCGAGGCCAAAGAGGCCGCGACGCTCTCACCGCACGCCGCGCTTGCCCGCAACTCCCGCGGTCGCCGCACACCCGAACCCGAAGATCCGGTGCGCACCTGTTTCCAGCGCGATCGAGACCGCATCATCCATAGCAAAGCCTTTCGCCGGCTGATGCATAAGACGCAAGTTTTTTTGTCGCCGCTGGGCGATCATTACCGTACGCGCCTCACCCATAGCCTTGAGGTCATGCAGCTGTCGCGGTCGATTGCTCGTGGATTGCAGCTCAACGAGGACCTGGCAGAAGCTATCGCACTCGGACATGACTTGGGACACTCTCCCTTTGGGCACTGTGGCGAGGACGCACTGACCGCTGTCTTGGCACAATACGAGCCCGGATCAAAATTCGTCCACTCCGAGCAGAGCACGCGCGTAGTGATGTACCTCGAGCGCCGCGGAAATAAGGTTGGGCTCAATCTCAGTGAAGAAGTACTCGATGGCATTGCCAAGCACAGCAAGCACGGCGGGTCACTTGCGGGTTATCACGATATTCCTTTCACCCTCGAAGGCCAGATCGTTCGCTATTGCGACCGCTTAGCGTACATCAATCACGACATCGATGACGCCGTGAGGGCAGGGGTGATTTCTGAGGATGAGCTGCCGCAAAAGGCGATCGCCACGCTCGGTTCACGAGGCTCGGTGCGGATCGAGACGGTCGTGCAGGATGTCATCTCCGAGTGCGGAGGCAAGAACGAAATTCGCCTCTCGGCGCCCGTGCTCGATGCGGTGGAATCGATAAAAACCTTCATGTTCGAACGCGTCTATCTTAATGAGGCGGCAAAAACCGAAGAACCCAAGGCCAAAAACATTATTAAGAAACTGTTCACCTACTATTTCGAGCATCCGGATGAAATGCCCGAAGAATTTACGAGGGGGGCTCGAGCCGAAGATACGAAGGCGCGGCGGGTCTGCGACTACATTGCAGGGTTTACCGACCGCTTCGCCATCAAAAAATTCAAAGAGCTTTTTGTCGAGCCGGTTGAGGACCAGATCCCGCTCGAGTGGGACGTCTAACGCTTTCTCCCCCGGTAAGGGCCATCATCACCGAAAGCAGAATCGTTCGCCATGCCAGTGCAGGGCAGCATCGTTCAAGAAATTCAAGCAAAAGTTGATTTGTTGGCGTATGTAAGCCAATACGTTACCTTGCGCAAGCGCGGTCGCGAGTATGTCGGCCTGTGTCCGTTTCATGCTGAGCGAACGCCGTCGTTCTCTTTGAATGCTGACAAACAAGTTTGGCACTGCTACGGCTGCGATGCGGGCGGCGACCTGATTTCCTTCGTCAAGCGCTATGAAAACGTCGAATTCCCCGATGCGCTTCGTATGCTCGCCAAACGTGCCGGTGTGGAATTGCGCGAGTCGCCGGACTTTCGGCGCCGGCGCAGCGAGCGCGAGGCTATTTACGACATCAACGCCATTGCGAAGAATTATTTCGCCGACGCTCGCGGTCGCAACGCCGACGCGGCAAAATATATCAAAGAGCGCGGCATCAATGATGATACCTGTGAGAAATTCAGCGTCGGCTACGCCCCGGATTCATGGGATGGGTTGGTCGGCAAACTCACTCGCGCGAACGTCGATCTGCAACTAGCCGCACGTGCCGGGCTCGTCTCGTTGCGACAAAACGAAAGCGGCTACGTTGATTTCTTCCGCAACCGTTTGATGCTGCCGGTGTTCAACCTCACCGGTGAAGTGATAGCTTTTGGGGGCCGCGCGCTGGGAACCGATCAGCCGAAGTATCTCAATACAAAGAATACAAGCGTGTACACGAAAGGTCAGCATGTCTACGGCCTGCACATTGCGCGCAAGGCCGCAGCAGCTTGTGAATCACTCATTGTCGTCGAAGGTTATCTCGATTGTCTTGCATTACAGCAAGCCGGATTCGGCAACGCTGTCGCAAGTTTGGGGACGGCATTTACAATCGAGCAAGCACGCGAGCTGCGCCGCGTCGCGAGCAACCTGTATTTGTGTTTCGATGGCGATGCCGCCGGTCAAGCGGCGACGGCGAGAAGCATCGATATGCTTGTCGACGAGGGCTTGCACGTGCGCGTGGCGCGTTTGCCAGAAGGGCACGATCCCGACGATGTCATCCTCAAGCAGGGCGCAGATGCATTTAACGGCTTGCTCGAGGCATCGCTTCCGTGGATTGACTTTAAGATCGAGCTTGCCTGCAGGCGCATTCATTCGCAGTTTTCAAGCAAGAGCGAAATCGCGCGGCAGGCCATGACTGTCATCGCGCAAGTCCGCGATCCCATCGAGCGCGACCAATACGTCAAAACCATGGCGCAGCGGCTCGAAGTGAGCGAATCCTCGCTGCGATCATTGCGCCCGACACTCGTTTCGACGGGCAGCGGCACCGGCAACCCGACGATGGCGCATCGAGCGCCCGGACCTGCGTATGCGCTCTCAGTTGATGCAGAACTCATTGCACTTGTTTTGGGTCATCCCAAATTTTTGCCATCTGTGGCCGAGCGCATAGTAGCCGATGATTTTAGCGATGAAGCGATGGCGCGTGTCTTTTTGTTGTTGCTCGAGCGTCGCACAGACATCGAGCGCGGCATCAATCCAGTGACTGTTCTCGCCGATGAGCCTACTATAGGAGCGCTTACGCGTTTAACGTTGTCGTCACCGCCGTTGCAAGCAGACGAAGAACAAGAGCGGCTTGAGCGCATCCTCGCTCGCTTCGAGCGTCGGCGCTTAGAGCGCAGGCTTTGGTCCGTCGATGCTGAAATGAACAGGCTCTTGACAGCGGGGAGCACCGTGCCCGAGCCGTTGCGCGATGAGTACAATTCGCTCGCAGCTACGCTGCGAGGAGCAACCCCCGAACGAAAGGATGGAAGGTCATAGTGTCAGCGCGCAAGGCGCGCAACGAGGCGCCCGCTTCGTCGCAAACCCCCGCAGAAAACGGACAGCCGACTGCCGCCACAACCACGCGCGAAGCAGCGGTTAAATCGCTTATTGAAAAAGGCAAGAAGCGAGGCTCGCTGACATA
>JBPYDX010000021.1:0-9902 GCA_051986115.1 Candidatus Eremiobacteraceae bacterium | reverse complement strand
AGATCCGGGAAAAAGTTAGGGGCATAACTGTAGCGTAGCGTCACATCCCGCGTATAGTCGGCGTCGACGCGCAGCAAGTTTTGTGAGTTAATCTGATTTTGGTACTGCAGCGTGTAACCAGTGGCGTTGTCGTGAAGCTGGTAATATGAGTCGCCGAGAAAGCCGTTAGTTGCCTGATCAAAGTTCCAGGCTGAGTAGAGCCCGTACGCATAAAAACGTAGGAATGAGGAAGAGCTGAACGAGCGCGTGTATTGGAGCTTGGCCACTGATTGCTCTGTGCTCTGGCCGTCGACATACCACGGCGGAATAGGTCCTGTGCCGCCACCGGAAGACGGCCATGTGTACTGGCCGAACGAACCGGCAGTCGGAAGCGTTCCCGCTCCGCCGATGAATGGCTGATTCACCCCGCCGCTGTATGGGAATCCAGTCGGCCACAGGAATTGACCGGCTGAGTTGATGCTCCCACCTGTGCCTTGGAAATACAGAGCCGGATCCATGTCAACGCCTGCATAGAGAAATGGATTGTTGGTACCGCCAACTACGTACAACGCTTGCAGGTCATCTTGCAGGCCGTTGTGGTCGATGGCAAAGTGCAGATTCGTCACGGTGTCGCGTATGGACGCGGACGGATTGGGAAACGACTGCCATGCGCCTTGTGATATCGGCATGTTCATGACGTGGGACGTCGAGCAATCGAGATTCCACTGCCCGCCATCAAGACTCGGGGTTGTGTTGAAGAACAGCTCGGTATTAAACGCGCCGCAGCCGGGATCGTTTGCGGGCACGTTAATGCTTGTGTTGTCAAGATTGGAGCGGTTGACCCACTGGTAACCTGAATTAACCGCAAGCGTAGAGACGTAGTATGTGAAGCGACGGTCCGGAGTTCCGCCATACACATCGGCCTGGATAGTGTGATCGAAAACCGGGCTGCCCGCAATTACCGTCAGATCGGCGCCACCAGGATAACTTCCTCGCCTGTAGACTTCATTTATGTACCCCGACATCGATCGCCCAGCATCTGCAGGTTCGCCGCCGGTATACACTTCAAGGCTCGCCAAACCGTTGGTTACAAACGATGTTGCATTTGCTGCGTCGAATCCGCGATTGAGCGGAATGCCCTCAAGCTCGAAACCGATTTGGTCACTCGAGCCTCCACGCACGCTCAGCGTACCGTTGCCAGCATATCCACCGCCCGAACCGAGCGTCCGAGTAATTCCAGGCAGAGAGCCGGCGACTGCATTCTGGCTGTAAAGCGTCTCCGAACCACCTGCACTCCCTTGATATGACTGAATCGCCTTCGCGTTGACTGCATATAAGTCACCGGTGACGGTCTTGCTCACCACGCTAGCAGTCGCGGTCGTCAGTACTTTGCCGAGCACTTTTGCGGCGACGCGCAGCGTAAGATTGACGCTCGAAGTCTGGCTGGTCTGCACCGTAACACCAAACAGCGAAGCGGTATCATAACCGTCCTTACTTGCTGTAACCGTGTAGGTATCGGGCGAAAGATTTAAGACGGAAAAGAAGCCGTGGGAGTCGGTTTGGGTGGTGGCCGATTGCGAAGGCGAGTTAATCGCAACCTTTGCGCCTGACAGGGGGTTATTCTTGTCGTCTGTGACGCGGCCCGAAATGCCGCCGGTTACGCCTGCGAGCGACGTCGTCCAGCAGATGCACACAATGCACGCCGCAAAAGCGATAAAGCGTCCGAGCCTTCCCACTGACATAACGCCCTCCCCAATGACGCAAGCCCAAGCTCAATCAACTTAAGCTCGCCCTGTCCACGCCGCCCACGCGGCGTGTTCTAGTACAATGCTCCCCTTTGAGCCGCTGATATTCCTGCGCAACGAATCGAGACGAGTTCAGCGGCGCCGACGAGGACGCTTTCGAATGTCACGATGTTGGCGTGTTGTGCGCTCTTCGAATGGTAGCAAGCGGTCAGCACGTCGCAGTGGTGGCTCTTCTTCATCAACGCGCCCTGCGTTGCGATCCCATTCGGAAACCTGACGCCAAAAATCAATGATCTTCTGTTCAAGCGATGACGAGAAGCGAGCCGGCGCTCCTTGATCTCCGTCGCTCGCAGGCGAAGGGGCTAAGCTCAAACGGATGCGGCGCCCTTGTTCGGCGGCAATGATGAATGGGAACTGCGGCTGGCGTCCGACCGACAGCGCTCGCTTAACGAGATCGATGCCCGGCTCGTCGGACGGGAGCGTCGCGAGACGACCGTCGTCAAGGCGCACAACGCAACCGAAACGGCTGCACTGCAAGACGTTGCCGCGAACCTGCTGCACGGAAAGCTACTTAGGGTTGGCAGGTGCCGGGCTGGCCTGCGTTACTTGAACTAAAACCTCGTGCGGTTTGACGAGACCGAGCTGCTCGTGAATCAAGGGAACAAGGTACTCAGGATCGTGCAGCCGCTCGACTCGAAGGCTTAACTTGTCGTTGGCAGTTTGCATGTTTGCGTTGTCGATCTCGACTTGTGCAATCTGCTGGTGCAGTTGAACATTGTGAGCGCTGACGTGCCAGATTTGCACCGCGACCGCTCCAGTGACAAACAATGCGGCGAGCAAAAGTAACGAGCGCCCGGCCACCGTTGCAACAAGCCGGACTATGCGCCAGCTTTTGCGGGATCGCTCAGCTGATGCCCGCGGGACCTTGGCCAGGCGTACGATCTTATACGGAAGGCTACCGCGCCGCGGTGTCATGCACTAACTCTATGTGCGCGCCAATGCGCCGGTATTTTTCATACCTGCGGTCCATAAGCTCATCGGTCTTTAGCCGCAGCAGACGATCAAGCGCTCGACGATCCGCTGAGAGCGTGTCCGCAATAACGCGCTCCGGGTCTCTATGTGCGCCACCTAGCGGCTCTTCAACGATCTCATCAACGATCCCGAACTCGAAGAGCTCATCGGATGTCAGACGCAGTCGCTGGGCAGCCTCTTCCGCCCGGCCTGCATCTCGCCACAAGATCGAAGCCGCAGCCTCTGGTGACGCGACCGAATACACTGAGTGCTGTAACATGATGATGTGGTCGCCCAGTCCAACGGCAAGCGCGCCACCGCTGCCACCTTCACCGGTGATGTTGACCACCACCGGCGTGCGCAGGCCAGCGAGAACTTTGAGCGACGCCGCAATGGCTTCTGATTGGCCACGCTCTTCGGCGCCGATGCCCGGATAGGCACCGGGCGTGTCTATGAACGTAAGCAGCGGCCGCGAGAATTTTTCAGCTAAGTGCATGATGCGCTGCGCCTTACGGTATCCTTCCGGATGCGGCATACCGAAGTTGCGATAAACATTGTCTTTGGTATCGCGGCCTTTTTGCTCACCTATCACAAATATCGGAAGGTCGCCTAAATAAGCGTAGCCGCAAACCACCGCAGGATCGTCGCGGAACGAGCGGTCGCCATGCAGTTCGGTAAATCCATCGAGCGCGCTGATATAGTCAAGGGCGAGCGGCCGTTTGGGGTGACGAGCCAAATGGACACGCTGCCAGGGTGTGAGGTTGCCAAAAATTTCAAGTTTGAGCTGACGAGCTTTCTCTTCAAGCGCAGCTATCTCTGAAGAAAAATCGACTCGTTGCGTCTCGTTCAACTTTTTGAGGTCAGCGATCTTGGCCTCGAGTTCAAGCAGCGGCTTTTCAAGTTCGACGATGACGTTCATGCAGGCATCGCCTCCGCAGATAGGAAGCGTAACAGGCGGCCAACAGTCGATTTAAGCTCGGGGCGACGCACGACCATGTCGACTTGACCGTGTTCGAGCAAGAACTCTGCCGACTGGAAACCTTCGGGGAGCTTTTGCCGGATTGTCTGATCGATGACGCGACGCCCGGCAAAACCGATGGCGGCGCCGGTTTCGGCGATGATGACATCGCCCTGGAATCCGAACGACGCAGAAACCCCGCCGGTTGTGGGATCGGTAAGTATCGTAATGAGCGCAAGGCCAAGCGCCGAGAAACGTTCGGCGGCGGCGGTGGTTTTTGCGAGCTGCATGAGTGCCACGACGCCTTCTTCCATGCGCGCTCCTCCCGATGCTGTCACGAGCACCACGGGCAATCGTTGACGCGCGCACTCTTCAATCAGCAGCGTGACTTTCTCACCGACGACGCTGCCCATCGTGCCGCCTCGAAAAAAGAAATCCATCACGCCCAAGCCGGTGCTCACGCCGTCAATCGTGCAGGTGCCGATCACGATGGCTTCAAGGAGGCCGGATTTTGTTCGGTCGCCTGCGATCTTATTCGCGTACGGTACGCGATCGCTCCATTGAAGCGGGTCGCCTGTTGCAAGCAACGGCGCAATTTCTTGAAAATCGCCGTCTGCTAAGAGCGCAATGCGGTCGAGTGCGTGCAAGCGAAAATGATGGCCGCAACGCGAGCAAATGTACAGGCGGTCAGCCAGATCTTTTTTATAGAGACGCTCGCCGCACGAAGGGCAAATCTCCCACAGCGCGTCGCTGATGGGTTCAGGTTTGGGCGTTCGGCGCCGTAGCCAGTTCGGAGTTGGTGCCAACTCGTCTACTCCTTGACGCTTTGCGTTTGGGTCGACGTCGCATTGGCCGTTGGCCGCCGTCCGGCTGCTGCGTAGATCTTGCCTAACTGCTTGAGGTAGTTGACAATTTCGCCGGAATTGAGCTTGCTCGAGCCGTGGCGGCGGTCGGTAAAAACGTACGGCACTTCCTTTGCCTTACGGTACTTCCCTTTCATGATGACTTCGAGGCCAATCTTGAAGCCGATCGGGTCAAGCGTCACGCCGTCGATGACCGAACTCTTGCAAAACAAATAACCTGAGGTGATATCCTTCACGCTCGTGAGCGGCATTGCAAGCATGATTGCAATGCGCGATGTTACCCGGCGACGCCAAGGCCAATTGGTAATGCCACCACCAGGAATGTAACGGCTGCCAATTGCTAAATCGCATTCTCCGTTGCGAATAGCATTCACCATCGCAGGAATGATTTTTGGATCGTGGCTGAAGTCTGCATCCATAACGCCTACGATCGGCGATGCACAGGTTGCCCAGCCATCGATGACGGCAGATGCCAGTCCAAGCTTGCCTGCACGATGAACGCAGCGGACCGGGTAGCGAGCCGCGAGCTGATCGACCAGTGCCCCAGTACCGTCCGGCGAGTTGTCGTCAACAACGACGATCTCACCCTTAATGTCGGCGCTGCTAAAGACGTCGGTGAGCGCCGAAATAAGCTGCTCGATGCCGCCGGCTTCATTATATGTAGGGATAACGACGGAGACTTCGTATGCTGCTGCCACTCGTTAAAGTTTTCCGTAGAGAGGAATTTTTACCTTGTCACCACCAGTGGCGCAATGCCGCGATAGCTGCAATCATTGCCGGCGCCGCAGTCTCTGTGCGCAAAATCATTGGTCCGAGCGACGCGACATCGCATCCGGTATCGACTGCCCAGCGCAGTTCTTCTTCTGTAAAACTTCCCTCGGGTCCGATCGCAATTGCTATCGCTTGTTGCGGCTCTCGCTCAACAGCTACACGCAGCGATCCGGGGCGAGCAAGTTCCGACGCCACAATAATGTGGGCGGCCGATGCAAACTGCTCGATGGCAGTTTGAAAATTCTTGGGCTCGTCAACGGCCGGCACAATCATTCGCTGCGCTTGTTGTGCAGCCGCACGGGCAATGCGACGCCAGCGCGATAGCTTTGCAGGAGAGTCGCTGCCAAGCGATCGCGCGCTGCGAACCGGTACGATTCGCGTCGCGCCGAGCTCAACAACTTTTTCGATCACCCTGTCCATTTTCGCCCCTTTGGGAAGCGCCTGTAACACGATGAGATCCGTGGGAAGTTCTGTTGATGGTTGCGTCGCTTGTTGAAGCACTGTAATCATTGCAAGGTCTTGCGTGATGTTCGTTACGCGCGCATCCCAAGCAACGCGATTGCAGACGAGGACAAGTGGATCACCACGGTGCATTCGCAAGACATCGCGCACGTGGTGCGCGTCTTGCGGATCGAGTCGTATTTCCGCTCCGGGTGCGACCGGAGCGTCGACAAAGATGCGTGGCGGTTTCATCGACGAACCTTTCGGTGGACAAACGCATACCATTCGCCGTCACGGCGTTCTTCACTCAACTGTAAGCCGCTTCGGCGAAAAGCATCGAGCACGCACAGCCGCCCACTTTCGACTACACCCGATGTAATAAGAATTCCGCGTGTCTTGAGTTTTGCTGCGAGCTTGGGCGCGAGCGATGCAAGCACGCGGGCAGTTATGTTGGCGGTAATGATCCGCGCCTGCGGAAAGGATGACGGCACGCCGCGTTCTCGACGAATCGATGAAACCTTTAGTTTGTTACGGGTAAAATTTTCGTTTGTTGCCGCAATTGCGATAGGGTCTGCGTCGTTTGCGCACACGTGCGCTCCGCGCAGGGCGGCTGTCAGCGCCAGGATCCCCGAACCGCAACCCACATCGATGACGCTGTCACCAGGCTTGAGCGAGCGCAACAACAAGGTAGCCGCAAGCTTCGTTGTGGCATGCTGGCCTGTTCCAAATGCCATGCCCGGATCAAGCCGCAAGACCTGCGCACGTTTGCTTGGTCTAAAGGCCCGCTGCCAACTCGGAACGATGTACAGATTCGCAGCCAGTAAGAACGGCCGATAGTAGCGCTTCCATGAGGAAGCCCAAGCTTCGTCGTGAATTTCGGCTTCCTCAAGAACAGCGTCGCCGAGGATCTGATGACGATGGGCTGTCGAAAGCAGGTGGCTGACTTTTGCGTCGGCTCGCGTTGCGGCGGCGTGTGGAACGTGAACGCTGACCCGGGCGCTTTTTTTATTGATCGATTCGATGGCTGCAAGACTTGCGGTAGCGGTTTCCAACAGCGCGGCTGCCGGCGAGATATCAGCCGTTTTTACAACGAGTGAGAACCGATGCCACAGATTTGCAGCGCTAGTCCGCCGCGAATGCTTTGCGAACTTTCGTGAAGAGATCTCGATCTTCGACTTCCTCGCCGCCCGCGCGCGCGAACTCTTCCAATATCTCGCGCTGCTTGCGCGTCAACTTGGTCGGCACCACGATTTGAACCTCGACGACGAGATCGCCGCGGCCATGGCCACGAAGTTTCGGCAACCCTCGACCGGCGATTCGGAAACTCGTACCGGTTTGCGTTCCGCCTGGAATCTTGAGCTGGGCATTGCCGTCGAGTGCTTCGATTTCCAGTGTGGCACCCATGGCTGCCTGCGTAAACGAAATGGCGGTTTGGCAATGGAGATCGGCCCCGTCGCGGGCGAACACCTCGTGCGGTGCAACCGCTATATAGATGTAGAGATCGCCGCTGGGTCCCCCTCGTTCACCGGCTTCTCCCATCGCACTATATCTTATGCGCGTGCCATCTTGCGCACCGGCAGGCACCTTCACCGTGAGCTTACGGCGCTGCTCAGCTCGTCCCCGCCCGTGACAGTTCTTGCAGGGGTCGCGAACGATTTTTCCGCTGCCGCCGCAGCGCACGCATGGCGCGGTTGTGATAAATTGCCCCAACATCGTGTTGCGCGCATGGCGAAGCTCGCCCGTGCCGTTGCAGTCCGGACAGCTGACGGGTTCCTGTCCACCTGCAGAGCCCGACCCTTTGCAAACTTCGCAGCGTGCCAAATGCGTAAACGAAATCTCTTTTTCTGCGCCGTTGAGGACCTCAACGAGTTGTACTTCGAGGTCGTAGCGCAAATCTGAGCCGCGCGCCGGCCCGCGACTGCGTTGCGTGCCGCCGCCGAAAAAGAAATCGAATATATCGCCCATGCCGGTGGCACCGAATCCCGAGCCGAAGCCGCCTGCGCCAAATCCATCAGCGCTGCCAAAGCGATCGTAGTGCGCGCGTTTGGATGGATCCGACAAAACCGCGTACGCTTCGTTGATTTGTTTGAAGCGCAGTTCGGCGTGCCGCTTGTCGACGTCATCGACCACATCGGGGTGGGCCTTGCGCGCCAAGTTGCGGTAGGCGCGCTTTATCTCGTCATCCGTCGCATTCTTGGGTACCCCAAGAATTTCATAATAATCTTGCTGCGTCGGCACGGCTCGCTGTAGTCTTGCTCCCTCTTCTTAACCTTGTGCGTTTTCGCCTTGGAAGAGCGCGTTGAGACTGTCTGCCATGCAGTTTATCAGAGCGATCAGTCGTGCGTACTGCATTCGCCGCGGACCCAAAATACCAACCGCGCCCGCGTTGTGGTCGCCAACTCGATACGGTATCGTCACGACGCTGCACTCGCTCATATCGGCGCTGGGCAACTCGTGACCGATGCTGACTGTGGGACCGTCCGCCACAAGCGAGCCGCGCAGCAGCTGATACAGTGTCTGTTGCTCTTCGAGCAGATCCAAGATCGCTCGCAGTTTGCGCAAGTCACGGAACTCTTGCTGATCAAGTAGGTTGTGCGCGCCGCCGGCAAACAGGCGCTGGCGCACGTCCACTTCGGAGTGTTCTGCCAGAATACTGGCGATAGCGCGAAGCAATTCTTCTGGTAGCGGTGTGTCGCGCAACAGATGATGCAGAGTGTCAGCGGAAATCTCAGAGAGCGGCGAACCTTGCAGATGCACGTTGAGATTGTTTGCCGCGCGCATAAGTGCATCGGGCTGAAGTTTGGCGGCGATTTCTATGCTGGTTTGCGCCGCCAACCCAAGATTGGTTACCAGAACGACGTGCACTGCATGGTCGCCAATGCCAATGAGTTCGATGTGACGAAAAACTTGGCTGCTTAAACGCGGTGCGATTGCAAACGCGATGTTTCTCGTCAGGCTCGAAAGCACGTGCGACGCGTGATCGACCACGGCGTCGAGTTCGTGGGTTGCCCGGCTCACCTCGCCTCGAATGCGCTCGCGCTCCTGTGCGCTCAGAGTTTCCGGCAGCATCAAGCGATCGACATAATACCGATAACCGCGGTCAGAGGGAATGCGGCCCGCAGATGTGTGGGGTTGCTCGAGGTAGCCTTCTTCATCCAAACTCGCAAGTTCGGCGCGAACGGTCGCGGGGCTAACCCCCAGGTTGTATTTTTGGGTTAGCGTTGCCGAGCCAACCGGCTCGCCGGTCGCAATATACTCGTAGACGACCGTTCCAAGGATGGAGGTCTTGCGGCGGTCAAGCTCCGGCTCGACCGGCTTTGGACGGCTTTTGGACGGATCGGTCTTTCGTGATTTCGTCATATTAGCAATCGGCACATGAGAGTGCTAATAAGCCCTTACGCCGGATGATTAACCCCTCCCTTGTCGCCGGGTCGTCGGAGTCTTGGGACACGGCGACAAAATCCCAACGGTCTAGATAGTGGAGTTATCGGTGAACAATTTGCAGACCAAAGGTCGCGTCGCGCTTGTCACTGGCAGCGCAGGCGGGCTGATGCGTGGTGTGTGCGTTTCACTGGCGCGACGAGGTTACGTTATCGCCGCCAATTATCGCAGTCCACGAAATGATGCAACTGAGACTGTTAACGCAGTGCGAGCAGTCGGCCAAAAAGTCCAAGCATTTGCCGGCGACGTGTCGGATCCAGCGCAGGCGGCTGATCTTGTTAGCGCAGTGCACACTGCATTTGGCGGCGTCGATATTCTTGTTTGCGGCGCCGGACCGATGATTGTCAAAGACGTCAATAACACGAGTCTTGAGGATTATCGAGCCATGATGGAAGGCAATATGGGTTCGGTTTTTTACACCGTCAAGGCAGCGTTGCCGTACATGCGTGAGCGCCATTTCGGACGCGTCATTACTTTTGGAATGACGGGGAGCGAGAGCGCGATGGGTTCGCGCCATCTTGCGGCATATGCCGCAGCCAAGTCGGCAGTCACTACGTTTACTCGATCGCTGGCGCTCGAAGAAGGACCACACGGAATCACCTGCAACGTTGTCAATGTCGGCGATATTCGCGACAAAAATGCCGACCGCGCTGCAACCTTGGAGCGGCGCGATTACCGAAACCCAACGATGCG
>JBPYDX010000020.1:0-4832 GCA_051986115.1 Candidatus Eremiobacteraceae bacterium | reverse complement strand
GTTCGAACCCAACTTCCCGTTTCGAAGCCACGTATATAATCAAGAAACAGAACTTGCCCTTACAGAGGCCATGTGAAGGCCACCTAAAACCGTTCGAGCGCGCAACCAATCGCAGGCCGCTATTTGGAAAATGAATGGCCAACCAGACTATTCTGGGCCTCCTGCAGCAAAGTAGAAATACATCGAACCCAACACCAAAGCGAACACGTTTAAGAGAGGATAGATTATTGCCAAGATCTTTTGACGGTCAGTCATGATCAGGCGTACGTGGAGAACCACCAACGCAAACAACCCAACAAAAAACACTGCTGTATGATCATAGTTCCCACCGATCTGGTTGACCGCCATGCGGTGGGCATATGGAATCTGATAAAGCCAAACAAGCACCGTAATGGCGAACGGAGCCAACCACCAAAGTGCTCGTCGCCAACCAATGAGCTGCGTAGATCTAGCCAAATGTGGTCAGAAACTCTTCGGCCGCTGACGTAGACGTTGGACTACTCTTGCGACCCTGTTTACGACAAAATATCAGCTCCGGTTTTTTCAACTGGCCGCGATCTCTTCGGCTGCCTCGATGGCGAGTTCAACGACATTTGTTGTTACACTCCCGGATACCCCAAAGGCCGCCTGGAGAGGATACTCCCGCGACTTCTTTTTGGCGATCCAGGCCTGGACACTACCACTAACTGTAAACGAATTCCAAGATGGGTCTTGATGGGGCATGGTGGCGTTCTGGCTCTCATCGCACGTCACGGTTCCGGAGACGTCAATGTTCACTGGCCTGGTAACGCCGGGGAACGCGCACTTAAAGCTCGAGCCACTAGCGAACGGGCCGGGGTCACGGGTGAACGCTCCCGCGATTCTTTCATCTCTTAGTATTGAATCGTTGATCGCCATAGCGCACCTGTGTGTCGCTTCTGCGATTAGCTCGTTTATCCGTGCCTGTCGACCTCGTGCTTCTTGGGCTTGCTCTCGACCTTCAAGCCTGGCTCGATCGAATCGCTTTTCAAACTCGCTCGACATGTGTTTCCCCTTCGTCGGCTTTCGACTATGATTCAGAAATTTTACATTAGAGGAGAAGTGTTCTCGTTTGCGATCTGCCGAGGATGTTTTAGCCACGATTGAGCGCGCCCTACTTGGTGGGCTTGCCAATAAGGATGACGTTGTTAAAAGCCTTTCGAGGCTCTTTTTACGTTGCGTGGAAAATACCCGATGCTGTCGCCTGGTCGCCATTACTGTACTGAGATGCGTCCGTCTGGTTGCTGCTGATACAACCAAAGAAGCTGCGTAAGTCCGGGCATCACGGTCTTGACGGTGAGCGCGAGAGGTCTCGAACCTCTGACCTCTACAGTGCCAATGAGCAGAAGAAAACACAAACCGAGTAATTACGGCACGTCTGGTGTCTTGCAATATCGATAATTCGTCGCCATATTCGGGAGTTGGTCAGCATTGGTCAGCATTGGTCAGCAACTCAAGGGGCTGCTGCTTGGCGAGCCAATCACGACAAGCTGCCTTAGAACCTGTACTTCAGTACGAGGCCAACACTGTCGGTGCTGACGTCCTGCACTGTCGGCGAGAAATTGTAGCTCGCTTCGATGCCCAGCCCCGGAGCGACATCGATTCCTGCAAAGGCCTTGCCGCCAACCCCAGCAGTATGGCCACCTGCAGAGCCACAGCTATCAATGCAAGGTGGAGGTGGAAGCGTGTTGCCGCACGCGCAGAATCCGCCTGAGATATATGCATAGGTGTAGCTCAACCCGGCCCCCACATAAGGTCGCTCTCGAGTAAGCGACTCCGTTGAATATCCAAGCCCGATCGCTCCAGCTCCGTAGGTGATAACGCTTCGCAAATCTATGTAAGCAAAAGTCATACCCGCTGCCTCCGTGGCGAAACCGTATTGTAAGCCAAAGGCAAGCTGCGTGCCCGTGTTCGCAGGAAGAAACGCATTCGCCGTGTTGGTCGAACTCGGGAACGCGACACCGACCGCGATCGAAAACGGGCTGCGAATGTGCGGTGGTGCGCTCGACTGCACGGGGCTTGGGGCCGCCGTAGCCGTGCTCTCAGGTGACTCGTCTGCTAGGGCACGCGCCCCCAAAGGGATCGAAAACAACAGGAGCGTGATCAACGCGACCGCGATCATCTCGAATGTAACATAGGGTAAGGCGGCAGCAAAAGCTGGTTTTTCCAAACGGAATTGGGGCCGCTCTTATGTTCACGGTCTACCGACATCGCCGCTCCGGTTAACGGGAGCAAGGCACTCTCGCGAACGTGCGAGACGACCATATCCCCCATCGGGCCGCCAGGCCCAACGATAGTGTTGCGCAGTTCAAAGTTGAACGTCGTGCCTCCACTACTAGCATCGGAGTTCGCCCAGCCGTTGACGGGTGGAGGTACGAGACCCTCTGCTATCGCGTGAGCTGTGACCTGTCCCCAGTTGACCGTAATGTGACCCGAAAAGCCGGGTGGCGTTTGAATCGGTGGACTTAGCTTAGTGCCGTCGTAAAGCACCGTGTAATAGGCCGGCGCAGTACCTTGTGCCGGAGTGAAGTTAGAGAAAAGCACGTCTGGCGGCGAGCCCGGCGGGGGACCGCCACAGCCACACTCGCCCGCATCGTACCCCGTATTGATCGCCAGATTAAAAGCGATCGGGTTTGCAAATCCAGTCGCCTGCCAAGATTCTCCTGTCGCAACCCCAACGGCCGCCAATCCGCCGTTGCCCAGCGTACGATTCCATGTGACATCAAAGTCGACCACCGATTGGTCCGGCCGAGCTTCGGCCGCTCCGTTCCAATCTTGATGATCCTGGAGCCCGATATAACTAAACGTCGTCGGTGCACAAGCGTTTGCCGCATGTGTGTAGTCGATTCTCATGTCGACAGAATAACCTGTGCTGCTGTTTCCGATCCACTTCTCGGTCGCGACGCTGCCGGGTCCATTGAGCAAGACGGACTGTCCGTTCGTGCCTCCCACGCACGGATTAACCGGACCACCGTTCTCGATTTCAATGAGCGTAACCCAATCGTGTGTCGCTGGAACGCCACCCGGGCAGTCGACATCGCTGAACCAGAAGTTTGGCTGTGCCGGAGATAGCTCCCGAACGCACTGACGTCGTAATCCGTAGTCTGGTCCCATGGCGATGATCTGTGCCGGCAGCGTAGCACTAGTCTGCGCCACCGCATACACGTAGGTGCTGTTGGCATAGTACGTCTGCCAGAGAGTAGGCGCGCTGAATGAAACTGTCGCGCCGCTTGCCTTGACCGGACCAGCGATTGCCGTCCATCCAGAGCCAGCATTGTTTGAATCGAAAAACGCGAGGTACACGTTCCCTGTGGGCGCCCCGCTGGGAAACGTGAATGTGAACCCAGGCATCGACCTAAAAGTAGCTGTATCCAAAGAGCTAAGCGTAACATATGCTAACGGGGACACCATTGCGCCCAAGTTTTGTTGTGACGGCGGCGGCACGCCACTAGGGGGCGCAGGTTGAAATGTCAGTCGTGCTGTGACATCAAATACAGGGCGCCTCGGCCATGAGTTATCATACGCATCCGGAAAGGTAACGCTCCCCGATGCGCCTGACGCAAGCGGCGCAAAGTTAGCCGTCTCGCCTGAGGGACTCAAGGTGACCGTTTGTGTTGCAGGAGTGATGTTCGGGGTCGGGGTCGGGGTAGCCAGCGGTGGTAAGGTTGAGTGCGTGGATGAGCAGCCAACACACGCGCTCACGGTAAGGACAGCAAGAATGACAGTTTCGTAAGTCCACCGTTTCAACATATTAAGCCTTCCGAGGACCCTAAGGCCGGCAGTCAGTCTTTGTACGCGGTGGATGATATTCGATGTCCGTAAACGGTTCGTAAAAAACTGCCACTGGCTGAGCTAGCGCTGCAGCGCGGAGGCCCTGCGCGCTGGAGTCGTAACGCAAATCCATAATTTGGGCTATAAGCCGTTTCGTTAGCTGCCTACGGCGTTAGCTGACGGGTTAGGGCGTTTGGCCTAAATGGACCGTAAACGTACGGAGGTGCAAACTCCGTATTATTACTGACGACACAACTCGGGTACTTAGGTTAGACTTTAACCAAACTTGGGACAGTTCGCTTGACTGGGAGGTCATCGTGAAGACTGCGTTCGCATCGGCATTGCTCGTCGCAACACTTTTGACAGCCGTTGGCCTGCTCGGGTGCAACAGCAGTACGTCGATACCCACTTTTACCCCAACCCGGCAAATACAACAGCTCAAGACGCCTCTTGCAACCCCAACCCCGAGCGCTGCTGTCTTTTCGACTTATTCGTTGCCCTCGGCTAATACGTACTTGGGTGCGATTACGAGCGGTCCGGACAACAATCTATGGGTAACCGAAGGAGACGCTAACAAAATTGCACAGGTAACGCTAGCCGGCTCCATTAGCGAATTCCCCGTTCCCACCGCAGGCGGCTACCCTGCGCTGATGACGGCGGGACCCGATGGCAATCTTTGGTTCCCGGAGGCAGGTGCAAATAACGTTGGTCGCATTACGACGGCCGGTGCGATCACCGAATTCCCATATGCCGCCCCACCTGGTGCGATAAGTGGCGAATCAAACGCACAAGGCATTGCAGTTGGATCCGACGGCAATCTTTGGTTCGCCTATTCAGGCCCGACAGTTGCGTGCGGCGGTGACAATGCAAGCGCTATCGAAGTCATATCGACCACAGGAAATATTGTCGCCACATACTCGACACCAACCGCTAATGCTGGCCCAGATCTTGTCATTGCTGGACCTGATGGCAACATATGGTTTGCGGAAAGCGACGCAAATAACATCGCCCGCATTACGCCCGCAGGAACTATCACTGAATTC
>JBPYDX010000019.1:0-3724 GCA_051986115.1 Candidatus Eremiobacteraceae bacterium | reverse complement strand
CGCCTGCCAAACGGCGCTACGAATTTGCCCGCCGCGCTCGTCGGTTGTGATGTTCGTTTCGCCGGCGTCAAAAAGATCGTACGCTTGGCGGTACTGGTGGAGTAGCCATACGACCTTATTTGGATGCGCGATGAGGTATGCTGGGAACTTCAAAGCGATGAGCCGGTCGACGTTGTACAAGCGCAGGCTACGGGCTATCAGCATCTCCTCAAGCAATCGCTCAGCCGGATCCCAGGTAAACGGAATGCGAAGCGCTTCGGCCTCGGCCCCGTGAAGTTGCAAGTTGCGTACCAGATGCGTGCAGAGCTCTTCGGCGCCGCCGTGCACGAACGGCACCATCGTCGTGGCCACTAAAACTTTCAAGGTTGCGGAACGCAGGCGTGCATCAGGTGGCGATCACTCCACGCGCAGGTCCGTGAGCCAACCGTCTTTGCCCTTCGAGGTAAAGCGCCATATCGATGCGATTGCCTTCGAGGATGCTTCGGCGCTCTCTCTCGGTTGGTTCGGTTTTTTCTACCGGCTCGAGTGACGGATTGCTGGCGCTCTTGACGTACGTCGGGTTTTCAACTGGCAACGACGTTGGCGCCGCTCGTTCGAGCAAATCACATAACGCGGCGATGGACTGGTCGAATGACTCGGTAACCCCAACCCAGGTATATGTCGCTAAAGCGCGCGTTGCTTCGGCGATGAGCTCGTCCTCGTCGGGCCACAGGGCTTCGAATCGCTGCGCGCCGAGCAACTGGCGCGCGGTGGCATTATAAATGTTGGGCCGGACAAAGTTAGACGTTGTTGCAAGGAATTCGCTAAGGTTGCTTTGCTTGGCAATTGCTGGACCGTTTTCGTCCGGTAACGTTGCGCGAATATGTTCCCAACGATAGGACCGCCAGAAGTCATAGATTGAGATGATCCGCGCGACCGGATGGCGCAGCATTGTCAGCTTCGTTCCCTCAGTACCAATGGCTTCGAGAAACCCAGCATCAAAGTGACCGCTATACAGTTGGTAACCTCCAACTGATGTCGCCCACTGCACCGTCCACGCGCCATCGGGAGGTTGCGGGCAAATCTCATTTTCCGCGAACGAGCTTCGCAAGATTGTGAGGACGGAGGTGCCTGCGGACTTTGGAACGTGCAGAAAAAAAACAGGGCGTTTCATTGCAACGCTAGCCATTTCTTGGGACGTCGCGCGCTCATCCTCTTCGTCGCGGCGCTTGCAACAATCGCAAGCGCACAGCGATAGTGCAGCGGGGGGATTCGCCCCAGGAGCTGGGTAACAACGTCTCCCGATGGTGTACCGCAGACTCTTTTCGTATGCTCGGCCGATGATGGTGCCGATGCTCATCGGCGTAATCCTGACCGGGATCGGATCGCTTGCAACCATCGGCTACGCAAAAGCGGTGATGACCCTGTTTGCGGCCGTTTCGGCGCACAGTCTGCGGCTTTTGGAACTTGGGCTGTTGGGCGGCCTGGCCCTTAATATCATCAAGAACGCGGCACAATACGCGGGCTCCTACACCATGCAAGGCGTCGGCCAGCGTGTCATCGCCAAGATTCGAAGCGACCTGTTCGCTCGCATTCAGTTCCTTCCGTTGCCCGTCTTCGATCGATGGAGCCGCGGCGAAGTGCAGACGCGCTTCGATATGGACGTCAACTTAATGGTTTTGGGCGTCACACAGTTGCCGCTCATGTGTAGCGCAGTACTCACGCTGACTGGTGCGCTCGCGTACATGTTTTACCTCGATTGGGTGCTCACGCTCTTAACTATCGCGGTCGCACCGCTCGTCACGGTGGCCGCCATCCGGTTTTCACGGTTGGTACGAGGGGCGACGCAACAGTCGCTTGGCGGCGTCGCTGAAATCAATAATACGCTGCAAGAGTCGCTCGATTCGATGCGAGTGATTAAAGCGTACGCGCGCGAGCCATATCAGATTCGCCGCTTCCAAGACCTTAACGAATCATATCTGGGCATGTCCATGAAGTTGGCGCAGATGCTGCTGACGCAAGTACCTGTGATCGACTTTCTCGTGACGCTCGGCCTACTGACGCTGGCGGGCGTTTCATTTTACGAACTTGTCATCGGCCGCAAGACACCCGCCGAGCTTGCTCAGTTCCTCACGCTAGCAATCGCCGCAAGCAATCCGATCAACCAGCTGTCCAACTACTTCGCAGATCTCATGAAGGCGATGGTCGGTGCGCGCCGCATTTTTGAGGTTCTTGATCTGCCCATCGAGGAACCCGATGCGCCGGGCGCTCAGCGCCTGGTAAACGTCCGTGGCGACGTCGAGTTTCAGAACGTTCACTTTGCCTATGATGGCAAGAACGAAGTCTTACGCGGCGTGTCGGCACACGTGCGCAAGGGTGAAGTCATTGCACTTGTTGGGCCATCAGGTGCAGGCAAGACGACGCTGGTCAATCTCGTGCCGCGCTTTTATCCGCCAAGCTCTGGCGCGGTGCTCATCGACGGCCAAAATATTGCCAACGCTACGCTTGGTTCGTTGCGCGAGTGCTTGGCCATCGTGCCTCAAGACCCGCAGTTATTTTCCGACACGATCGAACACAATATTCGTTACGGTCGCTTAGATGCGACGCACGAAGAGATTGAAAACGCGGCCAAGCTGGCCAACGCTCACGGTTTTATCACCAAGTTTCCGAGAGGCTATCAAACCTTGGTCGGCACGCGCGGTATCCGGCTATCGGGCGGTGAACGTCAACGCGTCGCCATCGCTCGCGCGATCTTGCGCAATCCAAAGATCTTGATTTTGGACGAAGCAACATCCCAACTTGATGCGCAGTCAGAAGCGCTAATCCAAGAAGCGCTGGAGCGGTTGCTCGTCGGGCGCACCACGTTCATCATCGCTCATAGGCTGTCAACCATCCGCAAAGCAACTAAGATATTGGTGTTGGCAGATGGCCGAGTTGTTGAAGAAGGAACGCACGCACAGCTCTTAGCGCAGGACGGCTTGTACGCGAAGCTCTATCGCACGCAAATGCTTGAACCCGCGGCGAGTAGCCTCTAAAACGTAGCCGAACCGATGAGCGAACCACGCGTGCTCTTTATCATGCGGCCGGATGCCTCAACACGTTTTGGCGGCGACACGATGCTGGCCAAAGACAACTTTGCCGCGGTTAAAGGTTTAGGTATCGATGCCGACTTTGTGGAGACGGACAAGCCCGATCCACGCGGCTACGATCTCGCACATATTTTCAACGTTGGGCAACCGGATGTGTGCAAACGGCAGATGGATGCTTGTGAAGAGGCGGGCGTGCCGGTTGCCCTCTCACCAGTATGGCTAGACTTGCGTGAATATTTCGGCCGGGCGCAAGCATATGAAAAGCTTTTCAATACCGCAAAAAGCATTGACGCGATTGGTCCAAAGCTTCAACGCATGTTGGAAGAGAAGGACCTTAACCATTTTCTGGATGCTCGCCAGCGCGCGGACCTCGATCGCCGCCACGCTGAGCAATCAGCACTCTTGCGGCGCGCCCGAGTCCTGTTACCGAACAGCGCTATCGAGGCACGCGATTGCCTAGTGCAGCTTGGCGTCACCGAAAAGCCGATCGTCACGGTGTTGATTGCCGCAAACCTCGAACCCGCCAACTTTTGGCAAGAACAAAAGAACGGCCTTATGGTGATTGGTCGTATCGAAACGCGCAAAAACCAAAGCGGCCTGTGTTACGCCTTGCGAGACGATACGATTGAAATCAATATTGTCGGTGCAAGCTTCAA
>JBPYDX010000018.1:0-4377 GCA_051986115.1 Candidatus Eremiobacteraceae bacterium | reverse complement strand
TCAATTGATTCACTCGATCCCTGTGGCATTTACTTTGGGACGACTGGCGGACAAGTCTACGTTTCTGCGGACGGAGGCGACAGCTGGAATCCAATCGTTCGCGATTTGCCTGCAGTGCTGTCGGTCGAGGTCCAAACGCTTCCGTGATTCGCGTTAGGCTTCCGGCTCATCTACGAACGCTGGCTCGCGTGGACGGTGAGGTGCAACTCGACCTCGCGGGTAGTGCGACGCAGCGCGCGGTGCTCGACGCTTTGGAAGCACGTTACCCGATGTTGCGAGGGACAATCCGCGATCACGCTACCCAGAAGCGTCGCGCGTTTGTGAGATTTTTTGCGTGCGAACAAGACCTCTCGCATGAATCGCCTGACTCGCCGCTGCCCGAGCCTGTCTCCAGCGGCGCAGAACCATTCCTTGTGATTGGCGCGATGGCCGGAGGCTAATCGAACTCTCCTAGCGAGTGCGCTCCACAAAAATAGCGTTTGGATGGCGGATGCCAAACGTGTACGAGTAAAACACGCGTACAACAGATCCGGGCTGCAGGTAACTAAGCGGATAGGTTCTCGAGCCGTCGGCTGAGAAAACGTTTTTGAAGTCGCCAGTCATGACGAAGCTCCGGGTCGCGTTCGCCTCCGGGCTGTACACTTTGATATTCGTCGCTGACACATGGACAACGGAGCCTTCCCAGAGCGTGCCCTTCGGTGCCATTGCCGGCGCTTGTAAAGCTGTGCCTGGTCGAGGATCCCATTCGACTTGATTTGCGACGCCGTACACACCGTTTGAAACTAACCCGGGCCCCCGATGATTGGCAGATGCGGTGCGAGGCGAGGATTTTGCATTCCGTGCAACTGACGCTCTACGCTCCATAACTGGCTTTACTGCGGGAGCGTGGTGCGACGACCCCGCGGCGATAAGCACGTAGGGGGTTATGACGTCTTGCGAGTTCTTGTGCATGCCGGCTATGACAAAACCAACGACGGCAATCGCCACGGGTAAAAGCCACCATGCGGAGAGGTGGCGCTTTGTCAGCGTTAATCGATCAGGAGCACCAAGAATCTGCACTCGTAGGGGTTGGTCTGGATGGATGCTTGCCTCTTGAGGTCGTGGTGAATTGGGCTGCGATGATAAGGCGGACGAATTGGGTGCTAGGCGCGCAGCTTTGTCAGACTCTTGGCGCAACTCAACAATTTTTGGGAAATCTTCCTCACCGTAAAGTGGCGGCTTAAATGGCCCCAAACTGTCTGCGATCTCGTCCCACGCAACATCCGCTGTCGCTTCACCTTGTGGGTACTGCGCCTGCACCCGCACAACGTCAGGGTATGACTTCACAACTACGGGATCCCAATGTGCCTCGATATCAAATGCAACCTCTCCACCAATCGGAACGCTGATGGTCGGAAAGGTAAAGGTAAGGTGCGGGCCGCCGTCAGCCATAAATTGCGCATCGGTTTGGGCGTTGCCGCGGTTGGCAAGCACGCAGTGCAAAGTGAATCCTTCGACGAGATCACGGCGAATCAACGGACCGCGCGGCGAAAGTGTTAACTCAAGCTGATAATAAGGACGAACCTCCACACAGCCAGCGAGCTGGCCAAAGCACGTTCCCTCAAAATCTCTTAAGTCAATAGTAATGCTATGCTTTCCAGCTGCAGGCTGATGCCGTGGAACGTCAAGAACGAGCGAGATGGTGGCTTCGCTGCCAGGTTTCAACGTTAAGCGACTAGGCGCAAGCGTGGCCCAATCGATTGGGTCAGCGATGCTTACCTCAACGTCATGCGTCTCTGATGTGCCGTTGCGAATCGAGATTGGATACTGGGCGCGAGCGCCAGGTGTAACCGACCAGACAGCGTTCGTTGCAGCGTCAAGAATTTCAATGATTCGTTCACTGTCGTTTTTTCGCGCGCCCATACTACCTCAGAGGCGTGCAGCACGAAGCCGCCGCCCCTGCGAGGGATATCGGAGAAATATGGTCTTCTAGACAGGCTGTGTGACGGCGCGCATTGCCGTCATATTTTGTATAGTGGATTGATTTTGGGCGCGAACACGTAGTTGAGTTGTACAAGCACGATAAAGCCGATGCTGACCCAAGTATTGATTAAGCACAAGAGGGCGCCAAACGCATAGAGCGATTGTGCCACGATGATACGGCGTTGTACGGCAGCACGAAAATCATCCGAAGTCGAGGCTTTCACTAGCCCCGCTCGGTTCGCATAATGCCAACTCCACAAAAGCATTAGCCCAAGCGCCACGATGTTGAGCCAATAAACGACAAGGGCACTACGGTAGTTAATGTACTGAGCCAACAATGCTGTTGAGAATGGTGTCAGCGTGACAACCAGCAAGAAACCGATGTGAATCCAAGTGAGATCTCGATTGCTGTGCTCAAACACGTGAAACTGAGTCTGTTGACCGACCCAAAATATTCCAACGGTCATAAACGTCATGATGTACGGAATGAGCCTGGGAAGCAGCGCGATGAGTGCATCCAACAAATCCCGTTCGCTGTGAATCAATTGAGTTGCAGGCACGCGCAAATCGAGGACGAGGAGCGTCAAGGCAACGCCAAAAATACCGTCGCTCAACGCTGCGAGACGTCCCAAGCTTTGACCCGCGATGCGATTATAGGGAGCGCCCACAATGGGCGAGTGAGTTCGCGCGGCAACCGAAACCACCATTTCGCGCAACTGTTTGAAAGTGCACCGCATGGAACACGTCAATATTGCCAACACTGGGCTCGTTGCCTCGCGCATTGGGCTAGGTACATGGGCAATTGGCGGCCTTGAATGGGGCGGTGCCGACGACCAAGCTTCAATAACCACGATTCATCGTGCGCTCGCGCTCGGGGTGACGTTGATCGACACCGCCCCGATTTATGGCCATGGCCACGCCGAGGCGGTTGTCGGCGAGGCCCTCAAAGGTCGCCGAGACCACGTGCTCATCACAACCAAAGTTGGGCTTGAGTGGGATGCACAGGGCAACGTACAACGCAACGGGTCACGCGCGCGTATCGAACAAGAACTGGACGCGTCGCTACGCCGCCTGCAAACGGATCGCATCGACGTGTATCAATTGCATTGGCCCGACCCGCAAAGGATCGAGGAAACAGCGGAAACGCTGTTACGCTTTTTTCACGCGGGCAAGGTCCGTGCAATTGGCGTCAGCAATTTTTCGGTCGATCAGATGAACCGCTTTCGCACCGTCGCTCCACTCCACACGCTACAACCACCATATAACCTTTTCGAGCAAGCCGCGGGCAACGAAATCTTACCCTATGCTGCCGCCAATAGTATAACGTCGTTGACCTATGGCGCTTTGTGTCGTGGCCTGCTGAGCGGTCGCATGAGCGAAACAACCGTCTTTTCCGGCGACGACCTGCGGCGGCGCGAAGATGTCAAATTCCAACTCCCGCGTTTTCAACAGTACGTACGAGCGGTACGCCGCCTGGACGACCTCGCACGCGAGCGCTTTGGCAAGCGAGTTATCCACTTAGCGCTGCGTTGGGTACTGGACCAGCCAGGCGTCGGTGTTGCATTGTGGGGAGCACGGCGCGCATCACAGCTGGATCCGTTGCCGCAGATGTTCGACTTTCACGTCGACAAGCAAACGGACGCCGCAATCGCGAGTATCTTGGCCGAGGAAATCAAAGACCCGGTCGGCCCTGAATTCATGACGCCACCCTAAGCTAAGGGTCCCGTTGCGAGGTTCCCCGGATGGGTCATACTCCCGCCGCACCCTATAGTGTAGCCGGGAGGTCGGCCGGCAAGAGCTGGCCGCAAATAGTCATGAAAGCAACTTTTCTCGGTATTCTCGTCGTTGGATTTCTACTAGCTGGATGTGGCGGGCTCACGAGCAGCCTCACCGGCAATCTCATACCAAAACCAACCCCCACACCCGCCTTGACAGTTGTACCTGCTGCCCTGACAATGAAAATATCTGGGGCAACCAGCCAACAAACCCTAACCGCCAGCGAAACTGGTCAAACGTTCTTCACGGCGGAAAGTACGAATGTTGCCGTCGCCACGGTCGCAACTGTTAACGGCTCATCGAATGCCTTCATGGTCAGCGCTATTAAGGCTGGTTCGTGCCAGATCGATGTTACCGACGAAAACGGGCAAACGTACGCTGTGAACGTCACCGTTACGAATTGAGGGTTATCATGAATAAGCTCTCAGCCACAGTCATTGCCGCGCTTGTGACCGCTTCGGCGGTCACAACCAGCGCATTAGCAGACACGCAGCCGACGCCACCCGCATCAGGATCGTCGCCAGCTGCGAGCCCCGCAAAGTCCTCGGCCGCTAGTCCAGCACCGGCTCCACTCAATATCGCGTTCGATCAGGTCGACCGGCTTATCGTCGGCGCAGCGACACCCCCGCCGATCACCGC
>JBPYDX010000017.1:0-5416 GCA_051986115.1 Candidatus Eremiobacteraceae bacterium | reverse complement strand
AGTTGCAAGACCAAGGCGCCGACACAGCCGAAGCCAACGAAAAGCTTGGCTTGCCAGTCGACAAACGCGATTACGGCATCGGGTCCCAAATTCTTCATGACCTCGGCGTGCGCGAAATGAAAATCATCACCAACAACCCGCGTAAGATCGCTGGCCTGGAAGGCTACGGTCTCAAACTGGTTGGCCGGGTGCCGCTCGTCATGGAGCATGACGAACACAACACGCGTTACTTGGAAACCAAGCGCGACAAGCTTGGGCATCTCTTCGAAAAAGGTGACGGCGTCAAGGCAGGAACGAAAGCGCCAAAAGGCGCGTAAGAATGCGCTTTGCGGTTGTTCGTGCTCTCTTCAACGCGGAAATAACCCAAGGGCTGCTGGAAGGCTGCCTGCGTGGCTTTGCGGATGCGAAGATTGCGAAACGCTCGATCGATATGCATGAGGTGCCAGGTGCCTTCGAACTACCGCTCGCGGCGTTGTGGCTTGCAAAAACTCGCCGCTATAATGCGATCGTTTGCTTGGGATGCGTCATCCGAGGGGAAACCACTCACTTTGAGTACATCGCGGGGGAGGCCGCACGCGGCATCGCGGGCGTGAGCTTGAGCACCGGAGTGCCGGTCATTTTTGGTGTGCTCACGACAGAAAGTCTCGAACAAGCTCAAGCACGCTCCGGCATCGGACAAGGCGCTGCTGAGCACACGCGCGGATCTGCTCTCGGTAATAAAGGATACGAAGCGGCGCAAAGCGCCATTGCTATGGTAGCTTTGCATCGTAAGATTGACAAATGACGGCTACGCATATTCACTACGAACCCGGTGAACTGCGTTTGCTCGACCAAACGCAATTGCCCAGCGCTGAAGTGTTTGTGTCTCTGCGGCGATGGCCGGATGTCGCTGAGGCAATCACCAAATTGCGGATCCGTGGCGCGCCGGCGATCGGCATAGCGGCTGCCTACGCGCTAGCACTGGAGGCTCGAACGCTCGCTTCAAGCAATACGGGCGGCGCCCATTTGCTCGAACGTATGCAAGAAGCGGGTGCCGGACTGATTGCGTGCAGGCCGACGGCCGTCAACCTGAGCTGGGCCGTCAACCGTATGTTGTCGTTGCTTTCGGCGCAAATCCAAAGTCAAGCGTTGCCCGATGCAATTGCCAAAAGATTGGAAGACGAGGCTCGTTCGATCCACCAAGAAGACATCAACGCTTGCCGCCGGATGGGAGCCGCGGGTGCGGGGCTGTTTACAAAACCGGTCAACGTCCTCACGCATTGTAACACCGGAGACTTGGCAACCGGCGGCTATGGCACGGCTTTGGGCATCATCCGCTCGTTATGGGCCCAGGGTAAGCTCGACAACGTGTTTGTCGATGAAACTCGACCTGTGCTGCAAGGCGCCCGTCTCACGGTTTGGGAACTGCAGCGCGACAAGATACCGTACACGCTTATCACCGACAACATGGCGGCGCACTTCATGCGGCGGCGATTAATCGACGCCGTTATTGTCGGCGCAGATAGGATCGCGAGCAACGGCGACGTTGCAAACAAGATTGGAACATATGGGTTAGCTGTGCTGGCGCGAGAGCACGGCTTGCCGTTTGTGGTCGCAGCGCCGCTGTCAACGTTCGATGTGGCCTTAGCAAGTGGCGATGACATCGTCATTGAGGAACGCAAGCCCGATGAGGTGACAAGCGTCGGCGACTTTCGCTCGGCGCCTGAAGGCGCACGCGCCGCCAATCCAGCCTTTGACATCACACCCGCAGACTATATTTCCGCAATCGTCACCGAAGCCGGCGTGCTTCGGGCGCCGTTTGCGCTTTCGATCGCGCAATCGATTGGCGTTGCACCACAACAGGTTGCTACACGAAGCGGGATCGTCTCATGACGCCTCAAGCAGCGTTGACAAAACTAGGGTTCCGTCAATTTATGGCCGATGAGCAAGCCGCGCATTGTAGCCTGATCATTATTACAGGCCGAGAGCATATGCTAGCAGAGCAAGTCTGCGATCGCATCGTACAAAGCCTACTGCCGGACGAATCACTTCGCTCGCTCAACGTCGATACGCTCGATGCGCTGGAAGTTGACGACTTTTCGATTCTCGATGAAAAACTTGCGGCAGTTCCGTTCCTAGCGCAACAGCGCGTCGTGGTCGTACGTAATGTTATCGAGCTGCGCAACGAAGATCGCATCGCATTGCGCGATGCAATTACTGAACACAATGACCAGGCAGTGCTTGTGATTGACGATTCCGGCGAACCCAAACCGCAACGCGGCAAAGCGCCAAAAGACAAGGTACATTCGGCCGATTTTGCGTCGGGGCAGCACGCTCTGCTTGTCAATTGCACGCTTGACGAGCAAGAGCGAGAACGCTACATCGAGGATTACGCAAAAGCAAACGAGATGAGCATCGACGCAGGTGCGCGCCGCTACCTCGCTGCTTTTGACAGTGTGTACGAGATTCGCAATGCCCTCGATCGCCTGGCGCTCTTGGGTAAGAAGATTAGCAAAGCCGCGGCGGAAGAGTATGTAAAGCCTCCAGGAGATCCCAAGCTGTGGGACTTGGGAAATGCTGTTGGTCGCGGTGATGTCGAAGCGGCGCTGCGTCTTGCACGCGAGCTTGTTGCACGCGCAGAAGACGCCCCGGGTCCATTGATTTGGCTTGCAGGCGATGCACAAATCGCATGGGAGCTGTCAAACGGCGCCAACCCGAATAATTGGGCGGCGGCAACGGGCCAATCTCCGTTTCGGGCGATGAAGCTTTGGGACTTTGCACGCAAACGCTCCAAGAAGACGGCATTCGACAACGTGCGCTTGACGATGAAAGCGCTTGAGGATTCTCTGACAGGCAAGCGCTTCGGCGACCAAGCGTTAGACGAAGTCATCATCAGGCTCTGCACGCAAAAAGGGCCGCCGTAGAGGCGGTTTGAAAGACGATTGAGTGGCCAACTCCTACCACTCTCCATTCTCTTGGCGCTATGGTCGTCCGTCCATGCGTGCGCTCTTCTCAGAAGAGACAAAACGGCGCATGTGGCGCCGCTTGTGGTTGGCTCTAGCAGCAGCTCAGGCCAAAGCAGGCTTGGTAAGCGATGACGAAGTTGCAGACCTGCGTTTGCATGTTGACGCGGTCGATCTTGATGCAGCGCACGCGATCGAAGCTGAAATAGGCCACGATCTTATGGCAGAATTGCGTGTGTTTGCCTCCCAAGCCAAGCGCGGTGGCGGAAAATTGCACTTGGGCGCAACTTCAATGGACGTTGAAGACAACGTTGAAACAGCACGCATCAAAGTAGCGCTTTCGCTGCTGGTGGCGGCCATCGGCGACGTGCTGGCCGCTTTCGCTGACAAGATAGATGAATACGCTGACCTGCCCTGCATGGCGTACACTCATCTTCAGGCAGCCGAGCCATCAACGTTGGGCATGCGCTTTGCCTTATGGGCTCAAGACATGCTGCTCGATTACGAAGAACTGCGGCGCGTAGCCGCATCGTTGCCAGGCAAGGGATTGCGTGGCGCTGTCGGCACCTCCGCGTCCTATACCTCACTCCTGCACGACACTAGCGTTACGCCCGATGCGCTTGAGCGCGAAGTGCTTGCCGCTTTCGATCTCGAGACGCTGACGGTTAGCGGGCAAACCTATCCCCGCAAATTAGATTTTTTGGTGCTCAGCGCCGTCGCCGGCTTCGCGGCCAGTTGCTCAAAGTTTGCTTTTGACGTTCGCATTCTCGCGAGCAGCCCGTTTGGCGAGTTAGGCGAACCGTTTGGCAAAAAGCAGGTCGGCTCGTCAGCCATGCCGTTCAAGCGTAACCCAATTTTGTGCGAGCGTGTGAATTCGTTAGCGCGAATCCCCGCGGCGCATGCCCAGATCGCCTGGCAAAACGCAGCAGACAATTTGCTTGAACGCACACTAGACGACTCCGCAAATCGGCGGACCATTATCCCAGAATCATTCCTCGCAGCTGACGAAATCGCGGTGTTGGTACATAAGGTTGTCAGCGGTATGCGAGTACATCGAGATGGCATCACGAGAAACCTAGAAAAGTTTGGACCATTTGCCGCTACCGAAGCCGTGTTAATGGCGTCGGCGAAACGAGGCGCTGACCGCCAGGAACTGCATGAAGTGCTGCGCTCGCTTTCCATGCAAGCCTGGAGCGCGGTCGAGAAGAATGAACCAAACCCTCTCACGAACCTGCTCAAGGGCGATCCGCAGATCGCTAAGTATCTCAAGGCAGGTGAGATCGAACGCCTAATGGATGCTCGCAACCACGTCGGCCTTGCCGCACAGCGTGCTCGCGCCTTGGCAAAAAAACTGCGGGCGCTGGATCAGCGTAAAAGCGCAGCTACTGTTTTAGACATCAAGCTCGAGAAAGAGGAACATGCATGAACAAAGGCGCTGAAGTTGGACGCGGGAAGACCAAAGTGCTGTATCAGCATCCTGAGCAATCAGACACGTTGGTCGTGGTTTCCCAAGATAGCATCACGGCGGGCGATGGCGCCAAGCGAAACGTGATCGCCGGCAAAGGACGACTCGCGGCGCTAACGACCAGCCGCGTCTACCGGCTGCTCAACGAGGCGGGCGTTCCAACGCACTACCTAAGTGGCGGTGAGGATGAGGACGGAAATGAGATGCTCGTCCGACGCTGCGAGATGATTCCGATTGAAGTCGTGGTGCGCGCCGTTGCGGCAGGTTCGTACCTTAAGCGCAATCCGGGAGTGAAATCCGGTACGATATTTGCACCACGTCTGGTAGAATTTTTCTTCAAAGACGACGCACGCCACGATCCGCAGTACACGGCTGAGCAAATCGTTGAAGAAAAAATCGCGACAAGCGAAGAGGTCGCGTTGATGGCCGACTACGCACGCCTGATCTTTGACATTTTGGCACACGCATGGCGACGCCAAAACGTGCTGTTGGTCGATCTCAAAGTTGAATTTGGCCGCACGCAGGCGGCCGACGGCACCTCGCAGATTCTCCTCGCGGACGTTATTGATAACGACTCATGGCGCATTTGGCCCGCGGGCGATCAAGCCCTCATGCTGGACAAACAAATTTATCGTAACCTTGGGACGCCTTCATCCTCTGATCTCGAAAACGTGAAGGCCAAATACGAAGACGTCGCCGAGCGCGCTGCTCAGTTCGCCAAGCGCAGTGACGGCTTTGTCGGCATTATCATGGGATCCGCATCAGATTCGGCCCATGCCGATCGCATTGTGAAGGCCTTGCAAACCTATGGCGTGCCGTCGCAGCGACATGTCGCGTCGGCTCATAAGACGCCGCTATTCGCGCTTAAGAAAGTGCAACAACTTGACACCGCACTTGGCAATGTCGTCTACATTACAATTGCCGGCCGAAGTAATGCGCTCTCCGCATTCGTCGACGCTGCCACCGCCAATCCTGTGATCGCCTGCCCGGTGCTCGGGTCGACGTGGGC
>JBPYDX010000016.1:0-3754 GCA_051986115.1 Candidatus Eremiobacteraceae bacterium | reverse complement strand
AAGATATTGGAAAACTTTCGCTGCCCCTACTCGGCGACCGTCGTGCAAAGGCTTGACGATGCCGGCGCAATTATCATCGGTAAAACGAACATGGACGAATTTGCAATGGGTTCGTCATGTGAGAATTCAGCATTTTTCCCGACCCACAATCCTTGGGATCTCACGCGCGTCCCCGGTGGGTCATCGGGGGGAAGCGCCAGCTCGGTAGGCGCGGGCAGCGTTCCTGTAGCGCTAGGCACTGACACTGGCGGCTCAATTCGGGAGCCGGCATCCTTTTGCAACGTTGTCGGCGTCAAGCCGACCTACGGCAGAGTTCCCCGATACGGCATGATCGCTTTTGCCTCATCGCTCGATCAGGCCGGGCCAATGACGGCAGATGTCCGCGACGCTGCGCAAACGTTAGGCGTCATTGCCGGGCACGATCCCTGCGACTCAACCAGCGTCGACGTGCCTGTGCCCGATTACGCCCGTGCGTTGCGTACAGACCTAAAAAATGTTCGCGTCGGCATCGTGACAGAGTTTGAAGAGCAAATTGGCGCGCTCGACGCACGCTTGGCAGCCTTATATAAGAAAGCGTACAGCGATCTCGAGCGCCTCGGTGCGCAGCTCGTTGAGGTGCACCTGCCGCATGCACGTTACGGACTTGCGACGTACTATCTCATCGCGCCGGCGGAATGTTCGTCAAACCTTGCGCGCTACGATGGGGCGCGCTATGGTCTTCGGGTGGACGGCGACGGCGATGTGTACACCATGTTCGAGCGAACGCGAGCACAAGGCTTTGGGGATGAAGTCAAACGTCGAGTCATCCTCGGAACCTACGCGCTTTCAGCAGGCTACTACGATGCCTACTACGTGCGCGCACAGAAAATTCGTACGCTCATAAAACAGGACTTTGACACGGCTTTTTCAGCCTGCGACGTTATCGCGAGCCCAGCGGTCTCGTGTCCGGCCTTCGAGTTAGGCGCAAAAACGCAAGATCCGGTCGCGATGTATCTCATGGATTACTTCACTATCCCAATGAGTCTGGCTGGCGTGCCGGCGCTGTCTGTTCCCGCAGGTTACGTGGACGAGCTGCCTGTTGGTCTGCAAATAACTACCCCAGCATTTGAAGAGGGCACGATGCTGGGGGTTGCACACGCCTACGAACAAGCCACAAAACACGCACAGCAGCGGACGCCTAAGGTTGCTGACTTGGTAGGCGCATCATGAGCCAGCCGAGCGTCGTCGCAGAAACCACGCAATACGAAGCCGTCATTGGTCTGGAGGTCCACGTTGAGCTTTCGACCGCAAGCAAGATGTTCTGCGGTTGTCGCAACGTTTTTGGCGCGGAGCCGAACACGCTTGTTTGCCCCGTGTGCCTCGGCTTGCCCGGTTCGTTGCCGGTCATTAATCGTCGCGCGGTGGAGTATTTGTGCAAAGCGGGTCTTGCGCTAGGGTGCACGGTAGCGCCCCACTCAAAATTTGACCGCAAAAACTATTTCTATCCAGATATGCCAAAGAATTATCAGATTTCTCAGTACGATATGCCACTGACGACAGGTGGCGGCGTCAGCTTGCCCGCAGGCAAGACCATTAAACTTACCCGCATCCACCTCGAAGAAGACACAGGCAAAAATATCCACGCCGGAGCAAGCATGGCTGCGTCCGACTACACGCTGATCGACTACAATCGCGCCGGTGTTCCCTTGATGGAGATCGTTTCCGAGCCAGAAATCGCGTCGCCCGAAGAGGCCGAACAATACTTGTTGCAGCTGAAAGCAGTGCTGTCGTATCTTGGCGTTTCTGATGTGAAGATGCACGAAGGCTCGTTGCGGTGCGATGCCAATGTCTCAATCCGTCCAGTGGGTTCAAAGACGCTGGGCACGAAGGCTGAAGTAAAAAACATGAATTCATTTCGGTCTGTCGTGCGCGCACTTCGATTTGAGATCGAACGCCAGGAACAAGCGCTGCGTAACGGGGAGCGGATCGTCCAGGAAACTCGCAACTGGGACGAGATACGTGAAATAACATACTCGACGCGCTCAAAAGAACAGGCGCACGATTATCGTTATTTTCCCGATCCAGACCTCGTGCCGCTCACGATCGACGAGGCGATGATTGCTCGTTGGCGCTCTGAGATGCCCGAGTTACCGCTGGCAAAGCGCGAGCGTTTTAAGCGTGAGTATGGACTGGGCGATTACGAAGCGGGCATTTTGACCGAAGAGCGCTTCACTGCCGACTTCTTCGATGCTGTTGCACAAAAGTCTAAGGAACCCAAACAGGCTGCGAACTGGATGTTAGGCGACGTCCGCCGCTTTTTAGAAAAATACGAACTGACACTTGCAACAAGTCCAATGAAACCCGAGCAGCTTGCAGCGCTCATCGCCATCGTGAAGAAGGGCGAGATCTCTGGTAAGGCAGCAAAAGAAGTCTGCGAAGTTGTAGTGCAGCAGGGGCGCGCGCCGCAGGAGGTCGTGGCAGAGCGAGGCCTGGCGCAAGTTTCAGATCAAGGCGCGATCGAGCAAATCGTTGATGACGTCATCGCAAACAATAAAGATTCGGTTGACTCGTATAAGGCCGGCAAAGCCAAAGCACTAGAATTTCTCGTCGGGCAAGCGATGAAGGCCAGTCGTGGCAAGGCCAACGTTGAACTCGTCCGAGCTTTGCTCGCGCAACGCCTGGGGTGAACGCGCAAGACCGCAACCCAGCTGCTAGCGCCGAACGGGTGCTGGAGTTTGACACCGTGCTGGAGGCAATCGCAGCTGTCTGCACATGTGAACCGGGGCAGGCGGAGATTGCCGCGCTTCGGCCGCGCCTTGGCGAACGCGCTTGGGCCGATGCCGAGCAGGCGATCGTTGAGGATGCAGGTGCTTTTTTCCAAGCGGGTGGCGACCTAAGCCTTGCGGGAGCCATTGATGCGCGACCGCTGCTCGAACGCACCGCAATCGGAGCGTCTCTCTCAGGCTCGGACCTGCGCCGGATAGCAGATACCGAACACGTCTTGCGCGCGGCGGTGGCAAACCTTCGCGCGGATAAACGGCCGGCAGGTCCGCTCAAGAGTTTGGTTGCGGCTCACGCGTCGACGGACGAGCTGATCGCCGCCATCAATCGCGCCGTCGATCCGGATGGAAAAATAACCGACGCTGCGTCGCAGGCGCTGTCGAGCATTCGTCGTCAGCAGCGGATGCTTCACGATCAGATACGCGAACGTTGCAAAGCAATTACGCATAGCCCAGAGCTTGCTAAAATGTTATCCGAGCCAATCGTGACTGTGCGGGCCGGCCGTTATGTCGTACCGGTGCGCAGTGAGTTCGCACACCAGTTTCCGGGCGTGGCCCACGACCAATCAGCTTCCGGCGCTACCGTCTTCATGGAGCCGCTCGCCTCCGTCGAGGCGAACAATCGTCTGCGAGGCTTAGAAGCCGCAGAAGAGCGCGAAGTTGCGCGCGTTTTGGCGGAGCTTTCGGCCCGCGTCGGCTCAAAGAGCACCGAGATTGCGGCAAATGCTGGGTTGGTCGGGCGCTTGGATTCAATTGCGGCGCGCGCACGCTTCGGCCTTGCGCGTGCGGCCCAAAGACCGCAGATCGTTGGCGAGTCGGTAATTCGCGTCGTCGCTGGTCGCCATCCGCTGCTGCGCCGCGAGGCCGTGCCCCTGGATTTTGAAATTGGGGATGGCATAGACGCAATCGTTATCTCCGGGCCAAACATGGGCGGCAAGACGGTCGTGCTGAAGACCATCGGTCTTTTTGTTTTGCTTGCCTATGCCGGCATTCCA
>JBPYDX010000015.1:0-5532 GCA_051986115.1 Candidatus Eremiobacteraceae bacterium | reverse complement strand
TAATTTCCGGTTCAATGTCTAAGCTGGAGAACGAACATGGCAATCGTCGGGGGAAATAGGGTGGGCACCTCATCAGCCAACCCGCATAAGGCCGAAGCCGCTTCGGTGTTTGGCGAAGCCATCGAATACTTTAACGAAGCGGCTGCCAACCTTGATCTCGACCCCACCGTCAAGCGCATCTTACTGCATCCGTCGCGTCAAATGATTATTTCAATTCCTTTCCAGCGAGATAACGGAGAGTTTGAGGTTTATACGGGCTATCGCGTCCAATATAGTTTTGCGCGCGGGCCGGCCAAAGGTGGCGTGCGCTATCATCCGGATGTGACCCTCGATGAAGTGACGGCGCTCGCTTTTTGGATGACCTGGAAATGTGCAGTCGTCGACTTACCCTTCGGCGGCGGCAAGGGTGGTGTAACCTGCGATCCGCGAACGCTTTCAACCGGTGAGCTTGAACGGCTAACGCGTCGCTACGCCGCAGAAATTATCGAAGTCATCGGGCCAGATAAAGATGTCCCTGCTCCTGATGTTGGTACGACGCCACAAACCATGGCTTGGATTATGGATACTGTCTCGATGCACAACCGCGGCTATACTCCAGGCGTGGTGACTGGTAAACCGCTCAACGTTGGTGGCTCGCGCGGGCGAGTTGAAGCGACGGGGCGCGGCGTCATGATCGCCATTGAAGCTGCCCTTGAGAAAATGGGCAAAAAGCTTGCGGGTCAACGCGTTATCGTCCAGGGATTTGGCAATGTCGGCTCGGTTTCAGCAAAGCTGTTGCGCGAGCATGGTGCAAAAATTATCGGCATCAGCGACCAATATGTCGGCTTGTATGATCCTAGCGGCATCGACATTGAAGATGCGCTTGATTACGTCAAAAGTGAGGACAATGAACGCAGATCGCTTGAGGGCTTTCGTGCTGCCTCGTATGTCACCAATAGCGAGTTGCTGGAGCAGCCCTGCGACATACTCGTTCCCGCAGCGATCGAAAATCAGCTGACAGCCGACAATGCATCGCGGGTGAAGGCACACCTCATCGCAGAAGGCGCCAATGGTCCGACAACGCCAGCGGCCGATGGTCTGTTTTCACAAGCCGGCGTCACTGTGATTCCGGACATCCTGGCCAACGCCGGTGGCGTCACTGTATCCTATTTCGAGTGGGTGCAAGACCGCATGGGCTTCTACTGGCGAGAGCGAGAGGTCAACGAGCGTCTGGCTGAAACGCTTCGCGAAAACTTCGATGAAGTGTGGAACATAGCCCAGTCGCATAAAGTAACATTGCGCACGGCCGCCTACATGCTGGCGATCCGTCGCGTCGTTGAATCGCTCAAAACCCGCGGCATTTACGCGTGACGGCGGCTGCCGTACGTTTTTTCGAGATACGGGATGATTCTATCGTCATCATCAATGACCGTTGTACCGTCAACCAGCACCGGCACGCTCGATTGACCTGAAACTTCAACTACTTCCTTACGTTCGCTGTGCCGAATCGGCACTTCAATCGTTTCATATGTAAGGCCCAACTCATCAAGCTTCTCTCGAACGCGCTGGCAATACCAACACCACTGCGCATTATAAAGCCTTATTTTCGGTTGAGCAGTCGATGGCATTGACACGATAGGTGCGGCGCCAGGGCGCGACTGCCCTGGTGATGAAGGCCTAACCACCATGCCCGCGGATAATGCCCAAACTGCAACCGTCGATCGCAAGGCGGTAGCAGCAAAACTCGACGAGTACGTTCGCCCGACAACGTTTCCGGTTGCCGTAAAATTCCTGCGCGCCGGCGAAGCACCACCGCCGAAAGCGAGACGTCCGCTTGCCGACATGCAACGGCACGTAACGGTTTGTCAAGGTTGGGCGATCGCGCGACGCTATGGTTGGACAACCGTGCTTCGCGCCGAAGACATGAAGTGTCCGCTTGGGGCGCTTGTGGCCGGGTTTGCTGTGCCCAATGAGTTTTACGAAGAAGGCAATCTGTGTGCGGGCATGTACACGGCAGACGCCCAGGCAGGCGCACGCACGGAAGCTGCCGTCGAAAAATTTGCCCCCGCTGAAATTGACGGAATCGTTTTTGGCCCTCTTGCTCGTGTCGACTTCGATCCCGAGATCTTGATTGTTTACGGCAACGGGGCGCAAGTGATGCGCCTCGTCGCAGCTGCATTGTACAAACGCGGTGGCCGTATCCAATCGTCCTTTGCAGCTCGCATGGACTGCTCTGATCACCTCGTCGTGCCGCTACGAACGAACGAGCCGCAAGTCATTCTGCCGTGCAACGGCGACCGAATCTTTGCAGGGGCTCAGGATGAGGAAATGGCCTACACGACGCCTTGGAGCAGGGTGGCCGAGCTAATGGAAGGCTTGGAAGGCACGCAAAAAGGAGGCATCCGCTACCCTATTCCTTCGTTTCTTACCTACGAGCCCACAATGCCCCCAAAATACGAAGAGCTGCTTAACGAGCAGCGGGAAGAGAGTTCGAAGGCAGCGTCGCCCACCCGCTCGAAACCATAACTGGCAGGGAAGCCGAGGTGCGCGCATGCGCAAGCAAGTCCGGCGTTTGGCTGTTCTCACCGTCCTAGTCTTCATCGTCGCGTCTGCGACGCTGCATTTCACATTGGGCTCCACGGTCGCAAAGTTTTTCCCGTCATGGCGTAGCCAAGTGGCACCTGATCAGGCCATTTCCATCATCTCGCTTTCACACAACGCGCGCGAAGAACGCACGCCGCCGCCAACGCCTCCTCCGACTCCCCCAGCAATTACCCCGCGCACTTCAACACATTTGGTGCCGCTGAAGTATCGCGAGCTCACACGATTCGAAAAAACTAACCTGGGAACGATCCATCCACCAGCCCGCCATAAATCCAATTTGATCATTGTCGGAGCCAGGCTCACTCTGCCTGGCAAAGGCGAAGCACCTGCAGTTACCAACAACGTGCAGCCGACACCGTCACCCGGCACGGCGGGTGCCAAAGCCGACACCGGCGGAGCAAGCGATGAATTAACTGCAAGTGAGTGGGGTGACGACAATCCGCCACGTGTGATTCGCTTGCAACCGTTGGCGCTTGAGCCTCCTCCACCGCAACCGGTACGGATTTCAGTTGATATCGATCCCGAGGGCAATGTCGTGGGTGCGAGAATCGTCCAATCTTCGGGCGATCCAAGTCTCGACCAATTAGCACTCGATGCAGCTCGCAAAACAATTTTTGCGCCGGCAACGGACAACGGACTGCCGGTGCACGGCACGATCGTGCTTGAGTATCCACCTTCCTCCGGGAGCTCGTGATCGCCCAAGCTACGCCGAACGTAAGCGAAGCAAAAGTAAGAGTTATTGAGCGCGCCAAGGCGATCGGCTTTGATCTTGTCGGGATTGCCGATGCAAAGCCGTTCTTACGAGACGAACAAACCCTCAAGCAGCGGCGCGATCAAGGTTTTCTCGAACACTGGAATTATAGCGATGACGTTATCGCGGTCAACACTCATCCAGCCTCAACGCTCGATGGTATACAATCGATTGTCTGTACGGCGACATCGTATTATTCCGACGCCACACCACACGATCCTAATGCACCCGGCTTGCGTGGCGCGGTCTCAAACTATGCCTGGGGGCTCGACTACCACCGTGTGCTTCGCGTCAAACTCGCGGAGCTGGCTCGTTTCATAGAACGCGAGTTTCCAGGGCACCGGTGCATTGCTTGTGTCGACACAGGACCGCTTGTTGATCGCGCTGCCGCGGTGCGCGCAGGCATCGGCTGGTTTGGCAAGAGCGCAAATGTGCTCACTCGTGAGTTCGGCTCGTACGTCTTCTTGAGCGAATTGCTGACGACGCTGGCTCTCCCCCCAGACGAACCGCTTCGCACCAATTGTGGTCAATGCGTTGAGTGTATTGCCACCTGTCCAACCGGTGCCATTTTGGAAAACGGGGCAGTTGACGCACGCCGCTGCATTTCAGATTTGACGCAATACAAGGGGCCCATACCTCGCGAGCTTCGCAAAGCAATCGGCAACAGGCTGTGGGGCTGCGATTCGTGCCAAACAATCTGTCCGGTGAATGACCGCAAAGCCGCGAGCAGACATGCGGAATTTCAGCCGCTTCCTCAAATTGGCGCTGCTATGGACTTACCGGCGGTTTTGCACATGACAAAATCACAGTTCAAACGCTGGTTCGGGCCAACAGCAATGGCGTGGCGGGGGAAGGCCGTCTTACAACGCAATGCTGCGGTTGCGCTCGGCAACTCCCGTGATCCCCGCGCGATATCGCCTCTCATCGCTGCGTTGCACGACCGCAAACCAATAGTGCGTGGCCACGCTGCCTGGGCGCTCGGAGAGCTCGGTGGTGAGCAAGCGTGCGCTGCACTCTCAACGTTACTAGAGCGCGAACGCGACCCATGGGTGCGTGATGAAACAGAGCAGGCACTGGCGCAGGCGCGCACAGAACCTGTGCCACCACTTCAAGCATCGGAGAGGACGAACGTATGAATTTGGGATCCAACGAAATACTGTTTTGTGGTCACGCTTGTTTCGCAATCAAGATGGAAACCGGGAAGCATTGGATTCTCGACCCCTTTCTCGAGCAAAATCCGATCTGTCCGCCCAATCTCAAGGATCCCGCCAAGGTCGATACCCTGCTCATCAGCCACGCGCATTTCGACCATATCGCTGACGCGTTAAGATTAGCTACCAAACACGATGCCACTGCGATTGCGATTGTGGAAACAGCTGGGTGGTTACAAAAGAAGGGTGTCAAGAAAACAATTGGTTTCAACAAAGGCGGTACGATTGACCACGAAGGCGTCAAGGTGACGATGACGGACGCCGTGCATAGCTGTGGCATCAATGATGAGGGCACCATCATCTATGGCGGCGAGGCCGCCGGCTACATCATTACTTTACCGAACGGTATCCGCGTCTACCACGCTGGTGATTCCGCTGTCTTTGGAGACATGAAGATTATCGGCGAGCTGTATAAGCCAGACATTGCTTTGCTCCCGATCGGCGATTTCTATACAATGGATCCAGTTCAAGGGGCATATGCGATTCGATTGCTAGGTACGAAGGTCGTCGTACCGATGCACTACGGTACGTTTCCAGTCCTCACCGGCACGCCACAGCGCCTTCGTGAACTGACGCGTGACATTGCCGGCTTGCAAATAATCGATCTCAAGCCTGGCGAGACTCTGACCGGCGAGTTGAAACGACTAATTCCGGCCTAGTACTCCCACTGCGCCAGTGGGACGACATAATAATTCTGAACCGTTACTGGCGACTCGGTGCTGTTGTAGTAGAAATTTCCAGTGCCGCCGCCTTCCATAGTAACGTTGTTGGGTGTGACGACAGACCCCGTAAAACTGCCCGTGCCGCTGCCGTTGATCCTTACGTCTGCGTTAGCAACGTAGACAACGCCAACGGTAGTTGGTGTTCCCTGGAGTGTTGTGCCGCCAGAACCAAAGACATACATGATGGGCGTCGCGTTGGTCGCTAATGCCTGATAATTAGCGCTGCCGCTAATGGTGACGTCGCCCATGACGACGGTTGTAGCGC
>JBPYDX010000014.1:0-4530 GCA_051986115.1 Candidatus Eremiobacteraceae bacterium | reverse complement strand
CGACAGCCGCTTGTGAGGCGCGGGGGTGAGTTGACGCCAACCACGTTTGATGAGGCTGTTGCCATCTGCGCCGAAAAGCTCAGGGCCGCCGCAAAAGCCGGTCGTGTCGGAGTGATCGGTGGCGCCCGCTTGAGCGACGAAGAAGCGTTTGCATTGCAGCAGTTCGCGCGCTCGGTCTTGGGAACGAACAACGTCGATCACCGAGCGAGTCTGCAAAAGTTTGCTTCACCGTCGCGACACGGAGCGCGGCTCGAAGATCTTGACGATGCCTCCTTGATTCTCGTCTTTGGAGCCATTACGCCCGAGCAAGCGCCGATTCTTGATTTGCGGCTGCGGCGTGCCGTTGCGCGCTGTCACGCGAAACTGCTTTTCGTTGGCCCTTATCGTCCAGATTTTCCAGTTGAATGTCAGCACGTCGAGTATACGCCCGGCGCCATCACCGAACTCATGGAGCAACTCGGCGATGTCGTGCATCATGGCAAGGAAGAAACCGGCGATGGCTTTGTTGCGGAGGTTGCGCAGCAACTCGCCGAGGCTGAAAAGATTATTGCAATTCACAACGGCCGGGACTCTTCGTCAATCGAAGCGCTTGAAAAGCTTATGGATCGTCTGGCCACCTACGACCACCCCGTGGGCATTTTGGTGGTTGGCGCTGCCGGAAACTCCCGAGGAGCCGAAGCCGCAGGTTGCGTGCCTAACCTCGGGCCAGGATATGTGCCGGTTGCAAATCCAGGCATGACGACTGGCGCGATGTTGGCCGCTGCCGCCGATGGGCGCCTCGATGCACTGTTGATCATGGGTGCGAATCCTGCACTGACATACCCTGACGGAGTGCTGGTTCGTCGCGCGCTTGAGAATGTGCCGTTTTTGGTCGTTGCCGACCAAGTGATGACCGAAACCGCTTCAATGGCAAGTGTGGTTTTTGCCGCCGCATCATTTGCCGAAAAGAACGGACACGTTACCAACCTTGAGGGCCGCCAACAACCCTTTGCACAAGCGATAGAATCGCCGGTTCATGTGGCGACTGACGCGCATATTTTGGCGACGCTCGCGGCGACGTTAGGCAAAGAATGGGCTGTGCCTGACGATGTTGAGGTGCTCTTCTCCCAGTTGCGCCAGCTCCAAGAGACGGCACGAGCGCGCGGGTCCAAAGAACACTTGCCTCGGCCGAGTTACGACGAGACTCCAAGCGGCGCTGCAGATCAAGTTGATGCGACCCACCAAACATTGACGATCGTGCCAGTGCCGCGTTTGTACGCCGGCGGCGGCGCTTCAGCACACGAACCCGCAACGGAGCCGATGCGACCGCAACCATTTGCTATTTTCAATCCTGATGATGCACAACGCCTTGGCATCAACGAAGGCGAGCGCGTGCGCTTGAGTGGGCGCGGTGGGGTAATCGAGGTATCGGCACAAGTGAGCACGCAAGCGCCAATCGGTGTAGCGCTCGTGCTTGCTGACATGCCCCAAGCCCCGGTGAACCGCTTGTTGGATGCTTCAGGCTTTGGAAAAGCTACAGCTGCCAAACTTGCGGTCGTCGCGGAGGCGACAGCGTGAACTACGACTGGCTGATCATTCTCGCGATCAAGTGCGGAATTCTTATTTTCATCGTCGTCACTGCATTTGCGTATTTGATGCTGCTCGAACGCAAAATGCTGGGCTGGTTCCAAATGCGCGTCGGCCCAACGTGGTGTGGGCCGTGGGGACTGCTGCAACCCGCTGCCGACGCTATCAAGTTGGTATTAAAGGAAGATTTGACGCCCGGGAGTGCGGATCGCTTCATTTATAAGATAGCGCCGGCGCTCGCCGTCCTTACCGCGCTGCTCGCCTACGCGATCATCCCGTTCGGCTGGCTTCCCGACGGCAGGCCCATTGCCATCGCGAACCCCAACGTCGGCATCTTATACATTTTGGCAGCCAGTGCAATCGGCGTTTATGGAGTTGCGCTCGGCGGCTGGTCGTCTCAGTCGAAGTGGCCGTTGCTTGGCGGAATTCGCTCCACAGCACAGCTGATCTCGTACGAGCTGGCCATGGGTCTGTCCATTATTCCAGTTGTCATGTTGGCGGGCACGACCAGCTTAAGCGGCATTGTGGCAGCCCAGTCGGCGCATCATTTCTGGTACGTCCTTCCGCTATTCATTCCGTATGAGATTTTCGGGATTACCGCGCTTGCTGAAACCAATCGCGCACCGTTCGATCTGCCCGAAGCGGAAACAGAATTGGTTGCAGGTTTTCATACTGAATATTCGAGTCTGCGCTTCGGCACGTTCTTCGTGGCTGAATACATCAATATGATCACCGTCTGCGCGATCCGCGCGCTGCTGTTCTTGGGAGGCGGCGATGGCCCGTGGGTGAGCAAGGTGCCCATGCTCTCCATCGTTTGGTTCCTTGCCAAAGTTGGCATCTTGCTCTTCATGATGATTTGGTGGCGCGCAACCTTGCCGCGGCTTCGCTACGACCGATTGATGGATTTTGGCTGGAAGTATCTGTTGCCCACATCAGTCGCATGCGTTCTCATCGTTGCGGGTGTTGTCGCCGCAATTGGTAACCATTGAGGACGGGTTATGAATCTATTTAAAGTCATTGGTGGACTAATCGCGGGACTTGCGACCACTGGTAAATATCTTTTCACGCAAAAAGCCACGGTTGATTACCCCAGGAAGCCGTTTCCCCACGCCGAGCGGTTTCGTGGCGTTCACGAATTGCGCAAATACGATGATGGGTTAGAGCGCTGCATCGGCTGCGAATTGTGCGCTGTTGCGTGTCCGGCTAATGCGATCACGGTGATCGGTGCAGAGAACGATCCCAAGGCGCGGGTGTCGCCTGGCGAGCGTTATGGTTACCGCTACGAAATCGACATGTTGCGATGCATCTTTTGTGGATGGTGCGAAGAAGCATGTCCGACCGACGCGATCGTGCTCACGCCACGTTTCGACATTGCTGACTTCACTCGTGATCGGTTAGTTTTTGGCAAGGACAAGCTGTTAGTTAAAGACCCATTCACCCAGCATATGGCCAACACCGAATCATCAGTGGAAACTGATCCCGGCGTTGACCAGGCTCGGGTTCCCCCCAATATCATGGCTCATCCCGAGACGGAGACTGAACTGGCTGACGCGCAAGCTCTTGAGATTAAGGGACCATGATCGGACTTTTTTGGCTTTGCGCAGTCGTCTTAATCATCACCGGCATTGCGGTGATTGCAAGCCGCCATCCCGTGCACTCAGTGATCGGGCTGCTCGTCAATTTCACGACGCTAGCCATACTGTTCTTAATGCTCACCGGCGAGTTTTTGGCAATGATCCAGATTATTATCTATGCCGGCGCAATCTTAGTGTTGTTTCTCTTCGTTGTCACGCTGCTGACGGTAGGCACCGCACCAGTTGAATCCGGACCAAGCCGGTTGGCCTTCCAAGCGCAGCCGTCAATCGTCGCCGGTATCGCTGCACTCGCGCTGCTTGCCGCGGGAGTTCGCGGCGCCCAAGGAACACCCGCGCCACCGGCGCCTGCGGACTTTGGGCAAGTAGGAAATTTTGGAGTGGCACTGTTAACGACGCACTTGTTCGCGTTCGAGATCACGGGCTTCGTGCTGCTCGTTGCCATCCTCGGCGTTATCGTTATGGCTGCGCGCAAGCAGGTGCGCTTTTAGATGAGGTCTTAGAATGCCACAGGTGCCGATCGCCGACTATCTTGCGCTGTCAGCTGCGCTCTTTGTTGTGGGCGTGGTCGGGTTTTTATTGCGCCGCAATCCGATTACCATGCTCATGGCAATCGAGCTTATGTGGAACGCCGGCAATCTTGCGTTTGCAGCCTTTGCCCGTCATCTCGTGGATATGTCCGGGCAAGTCTTCGTGTTTATCGTTATTACGGTTGCCGCGGCCGAAGCAGCTATCGCGCTCGCCATCGTCGTGATGGTGTTCCGCCGCCGCCGCGAGGTTGATGTTGACGACGTGTCAGTGTTGAGGGGTTGATGGATCAGTTTTTGAGCACGGTCCCGTTCACGATTTTGTTCTTGCCGCTCTTCGGCACGATCGTGATCGCGTTAGCTGGGCCATACGTGCATCGCACTGCGGCAGCGATTATCGGTAACCTATCGATTTTCTGCTCCTTCGTGCTCACGTCGCTGCTGGCCGCAACGGTATGGCGGCTTCCCGTCGACCAGCAAGTCATCACCGACAAGTACCCGCCGGCGCTGGCCGCGCACCCGGTGTTTTGGGCCCACATCCCACCGCTGACCATTTCGTTTGAACTGCGCATTGACTCGTTAGCGCTTGTCTGGATGCTCATCGTTACCGGCGTTGGATTCTTGATTCACCTCTACTCGGTTGGCTACATGGCCGAGTCAAAAAACTACCGCACGTTCTTTGCATACATGAACCTCTTCGTGTTCACGATGCTGTTGCTCGTGATGGCCGGTAATTTTCTGTGGCTGCTCGTTGGGTGGGGCGGCGTTGGTCTAGCATCATACTTACTCATCGGCTTTGACAGCGACCGAGTTGCGGCCGTGCTGGCGGCGCGCCAGGCGCTCAT
>JBPYDX010000013.1:0-3577 GCA_051986115.1 Candidatus Eremiobacteraceae bacterium | reverse complement strand
GCGGGTCAGCGCTCTGTACTGCGGCAAGCGCCCAGGGCCTGCGTCGAAATCTGCGTCGATCTCATTGGTTTGAAAACCGACGTATTCGGTGGCCGTCGATGGCTGAGCTTGAAAAATAATTTCGCGCAGCTTCGGTCTACCGCGCCAATAATTGGGATTAGCCATAAAAACCATGCGGCCGTTGCGTTCCCACGATGCAACCGTAAATGGGCCCGTGCCGATAGGATGCGAATTAAACGAGGAACGGTTGAGATCGCGCTGCCCTGCGATGATGTGGGCAGGCATAACCGCAATTGGTCCCTCTTGGATGGCCGCAAAAAATCGCGTTGGCAGCGGTGCGTATGGGTGACGCAGATGCACGACCGCCGTGTACGGATTGGGCGCATCAATACTCTTGACAACGTCGTATCCTTCGCGGATTTGAACGTTGTTGAGCGGGTTCATGACTTGTCGCCATGATGCGATAATATCTTGAGCAGAAAATGGGACTCCATCAGACCACTTCACTCCGTGGCGCAGATGGTAAGTGACTGTTAAGCCATCCCGGCTGACATCGCCATTTGCTGCTGTCGGTACCCTCGTGCATAACACCGGCATCAAGTGGCCAGTATCATCAAGCTGCACGAGATACTCAAGTGTGTAAGCCGAAAGCTGGTACGCCACATCGGCACCTGAGAGCATGGGGTTCAGCGTCGAGGGATCTGAAATGTCAGAGATGCGCAGCACGCCTGGCTCCCCGGGGCTGCCTACACTGCCTCCGACTGACGTTGAGACTTTTGTGCATCCTGTTAGCACGCACACGACAGCCGCACCAAGTACTGTCGCACGATGAGTCCAATGCATGTCTCGCCTGCCGTTTTGCATGCGAAGCGGTTTCTGCGCGGGAGCTTTGTGCACCCGCGGCAAAGGGCAGGCGCCGCCGGAGGTTCCAAATGATTGGGTTTGCGCTGAGCGACGAACAACAAACATTGGTCGCCAGCACCCGCAAATTTCTGAAACAAGAAATTTTGCCCGACGTTGCCCACTGCGACAGCGCGAATAGACCGCTGCCTAACGCCTTTGCAAAGCTTGCCTCGCTTGGGGTGGTGGGTGTGCCATTTCCTGAAAAATATGGCGGCGCTGGACTCGACTATATCACGCTCGGATTGATTTGCGAGGAACTCGAATACTGTGACACCTCGCTGCGCACGATGATGTCGGTGCATATTGGGCTAGCCGGCTGCGCGATTTATCAGTGGGGTTCTGAAGAACAGAGGATGCAATTTTTGCGGCCTCTTGCAGCTGGAGACAAGCTGGGTGCCTTCGGGTTGACGGAGCCTGATGCCGGTTCGGACGTCGGCTCGCTGCGCTCGACGGCGCGGCGTGACGGTGAAACCTATATCCTCAATGGTTCTAAGATTTGGATTTCGTGCGCAACGCAAGCCGATACGTTCGTGATTTTTGCGAAGACGGATTCTGCGGCCGGCAAACATGGCATGAGCGCATTTGTGATAGAGCGCGAGCATGCGGGCGACGCTTTGCATACGTTTGCCATAAAAAATAAGTACGGAGTGCGCGCGGGTGATACCGGCGGCTTATCGTTTAGCGATCTGCGAGTTCCACTGCGTAATCGTTTGGGCCACGAAGGCGAAGGCTTTTACATTGCGATGACCGCTTTGGAAAATGGCCGCTACACGGTAGCAGCCGGCGCCACTGGCCTGACTCGCGCTTGCTTGGATGAATCGGTCAAATACGCGAAAGAGCGTTCGACATTCGGCGTCTCCATCGGCCGCCATCAACTTATCCAAGAGATGATTGCGAACATGACTGCAAGTTACGATGCTTCGCGTTTGCTTTATTTGCGCGCCGGTTGGATGAAAAACCAAGGCCTGCGCAACACTCGCGAGACTGCGCTAGCGAAATGGTTTGCATGCGACGCTTCTAATAAAGCTGCTGATGATGCGATGGAAATTCACGGCGCCTACGGTTTTTCCGATGAATATCCAGTTGCGCGATTTTTGCGCAACTCACGCGGCGCGGTCATCTACGAAGGCTCTCGTGAGATACAAAAACTCATGCATGGAGAATACGCCCTAGGATATCGCACGGACAAGCCCGTGCGCTGCGAACTGCCGCCATGGGCAGGAAATCTCCACGAGTCCGGACGACCGTAGGCGGCTCACATTGAATGAAAGGTAAGGGCTAATGGCAGAGATCAAACGAGTCGGTGTATGCGGGAGCGGCTTGATGGGGTCGGGCATCGCGCAAGTTGCAGCGATGGCGGGCTTTGAGGTCGTCGTGCTCGAGGTCGATCGAGCCGCTCTCGAACGCGGCATGGCGGGCATTCGCAAGTCGCTTGATAAGTTTGTTGAGAAAGGAACGATATCGGCGGCAGATAGGGACGCGACGGCAGAGCGACTCGAGCAGACGACCAACGTTGAGGACCTCAAGCGCTCCGATATCGTCATCGAGGCAATCATCGAGAACATGAAAGCCAAAAAAGAACTATTTGCAAAACTCGATGGGTTGCTGCCTCCGCATGCCATTATTTGCTCGAATACCTCAAGCTTATGCGTCATCGAAATGGCAGCGGCGACCAAACGCCCGCAGCAGGTCGCAGGATTGCACTTTTTCAATCCAGTGCCGCTCATGAAACTTGTCGAGGTCGTCAAGACGATTGTGACCAGCCAGGCAACGATTGATACGCTGTTCGCGTTCGCGAAAAAGTTGGGCAAAACGCCTGTTCTTGCGCAAGACACGCCGGGTTTTATTGTCAACCGGCTGCTCGTGCCGTATCTCCTGTATGCTATTCGCATGTACGAGTCTGGCCTCGCGAGCAAAGAAGACATTGACGAAGGCATGAAACTTGGTTGCGGTCATCCCATGGGTCCACTCACGTTGCTTGATTTCGTTGGGCTGGACACGACGTATTATATCGCGCAGATCATGTTCGACGAATTTAAAGATCCGATGATGGCCCCACCACCCTTGCTGAAACGCATGGTGCTTGCAGGCCACTATGGATGTAAAAGCGGCAAAGGTTTCTACGATTATTCGTAGCCTCGTCTGCGCGCTGCGGGTCTATGTAAAGGAGACAACGTGCCTTACGAAACTCTGATACTCGAACGCGAAGGCCCGGTCGCAATCATAACGATCAATCGGCCGAAGGCGCTGAACGCGCTCAACGCCACCGTTCTAAAGGAATTCGTTGCGGTGTTTGACGAGCTCGAGCGCGATTCGTCCGTGCGCGCGGTCGTCATCACAGGCGCGGGCGATAAAGCGTTTGTTGCCGGTGCTGATATCGGCGAGTTGGCCGTGCTTCCAACCGCCGAGGCAGCGACGGAAAAGGCTCGCGCCGGACATGCGGTAACGCAGCGGTTCGAGCATAGCCGCTTGCCTATCATTATGGCCATTAATGGTTTTGCCTTGGGCGGCGGTCTGGAACTCGCAATGGCTGGTGATATTCGCATCGCTGCTTCAACCGCAAAAGTTGGCCAACCGGAAGTTAACCTCGGCATAATCGGTGGTTTTGGTGGCACCCAGCGCTTGCCGCGGTTAGTCGGCGAGGGAATGGCATCGTACATGCTGCTCACGGGGG
>JBPYDX010000012.1:0-9074 GCA_051986115.1 Candidatus Eremiobacteraceae bacterium | reverse complement strand
CGACATCGGTCAGTCTTTGCTTGACATCGCTTACGTAAGTGGCGATCGATCGGCGCGCTTCCGGCTCGCCTTCCATGACATTTTGTGCGCGTCGTTGCCCTGCCGACAAGTAGATCAGGTGCGCTGTCATGCGTTCCAGCGGCATGTTGAATTTCTTTTGCACGAACAGCCCGTAGATTGCCAACTGTGCGGCATTCACGTCATCGGGGCGCGGCATGCCGGTTTTCCAGTCGACGATGTGCAGTCCGCCCTCCTTGCCTTCAGCGACGAGATCCGGTGAGGCGTACAGCACCAATCCGTCGAGATCGACTCGTCGCGCATCAAATTCTTTTGGATCGATAAAGCGAAGTTTGTCAAGCGGCGCTCCGAAGGCACGCCGGCCAAAACCATCGTTTGCCAAACCATCAACGCAGCGGTGGAGGGTTGCGACGGCATGAGCCTCCATCTCTGGACTTATTCCTTTGCCGTAGTAATCTTCAAAGAGGATTGTTTTGTGCTTAGGATCGCCATAGCGCTCCCAATCAGCGTTGCGCGATTCGCGAAGGCGGCGCAAGAGGCGTCGCTCCATATCAGCCTTGAGCTGTTTCGTTGGCACGCCACACGGTCGCGGCGAGCGTCGCCGCAAAATCTCCGCAAGCTCCTCGTGAAATGTTTCACCGACGAGCATTGCGAGGTTTTTCATTTGCTTTAGCCGATATGCGGTCTTGGCGGTTGCCGGCGCCTCTGCTTCCCAGCCTAACCAAAAGCCGTAGCACTGCCAGTAAAACTTGCGCGTGCACTGGTAGAAGATTTTAAACCGCGACCATGAGAATGCAAACTCGTTGGCGATATCACTCATGGCGTGCGGAAAAATGGCACCTTGATGTCACTCTCGCGAAATTGAAAGTAGCGCGGCTGGCCGCCAGCGAGCGCGGCCGCGACCGGCACGCGCAGCACATCGGCTGCGAGCTGGTCGGGTGCTTGAAGCATTGGTATAAAGGAAGCCTCGACGACGCTCGGATCGTTAGCGCTAACGGCGCCCCAAGGCTTGGCTTCGTCAACCCAAAATGTGCAGTTGAACACCTGCAGGTCGCGTTTGCTATCATTAGATTCGCTGACATATGCGAGGTCTCGTACGCGTACAGTCAGCGATGTCTCTTCTAAGAACTCGCGGACGACCGCTTGCGCAAGCATCTCCCCGGCTTCCGCCCGGCCTCCTGGCAGCGTCCATAGCGGTTCCCGCTGGCCCGGGTAGCGACAATGCACGAGCAAGATGTCATCATCTCGGCGAAGGATGCCACTTGCTAAAATGATTCTTGGCATTTTTCATCATTCGAGCATACCCAGGCTTTGCGCTGCTGAATGAAAATACCCCAAGATTCGGCAATATGGGTGACACAGGGTTTTTAGGACATTTCGGAGGGTGTCGGGTAATGCGCTGGACTAACATTGTTGTTCTCAGCTTTGTCCTCTTCGTCTTTGGCGCCGTGCCAGTGGCGCGCGCGGATGACTCGGATACTGGACCGGCTCCGTACGCAAAATTCATCGTCGGCGCGACGTCGCAACCTGGGCTTTTCACGCTGTGGCGCAAGAGCGGCAAGGTCTATATTGAGCTGAACTCGAGCCAACTCGGTAAAGACTTCATCCAGAGCGCCGCACCGTCGAACGGCCTTGGAGGTTGGGGGATGGTGTGGGGCGAGGCCATGATGGCGCCGACGAGGCTGATTCGCTTTACCCGCGCGGATAACAAAATTGTCATTACGTGGCCAAATACGTTTTTTACCGCGCCGCAGGGCAGTGCTCGGCAGCGCTCGATTGATGAATCGTTTTCGTCCTCAGTCGTGGCGCTCGCCCCAATTGTGGCCGAAGATTCAGCCACCGGCAAGGTCGTCTTTGACGCCGCACCGTTTCTTACAGACGTCCTGAACCTCACCGCAGTCCTCAAGCAAAACCTTAATACCACGCAACCCGATCAGACCTATAGGCTGGACACCGATCGAACATACTTTGGCCAGACCAAGGCATTCCCCGACAACGTGATCATCGAGGCTAATCAAACGTTCGAGGCGGACAACCCGCAGATAGTCGACACCGTTCCTGATCCTCGAGCCATTCAATTTCGGGTCGTCTACAATATTACTGTGCCTCCGAATGATAGCGACTACATGCCGCGCATCTACGATCACCGAGTCGGATACGTAGCATCGCCGTACTTGGCGTTCGGCAACGATACCAAGGCTGACCAAAATACCAATTACATTATCCGCTGGAACATGCAACCCGCCGACCCGACGCAACCGATGACGCCGGCAAAGCATCCCATGGTCTTTTATTTGAGCAACACGATTCCCGATGAGTACAAACCCACAATTCGCAATGCGCTCTTGCAGTGGAACAAAGCGTTTGCAAAAGCTGGTATTAGCGACGCGGTTCAAGTGAAAGATCAACCGGCTGACCCCAACTGGGACCCCGATGATATCCGTTACAATGTCGTGCGCTGGGTAACTGAAGCGTATCCCAGTTTCGGCGCAGAGGCACAATGGGTGTACGATCCGAGAACCGGCGAGCTCTTTCATACGGGTATCTTAATCGATGCGGTGATCGCATATCGAACGTCAAACAGCTGGAATTATTTCGTTCAACCGACTCGAAGCGCTCGACGGGCGCCCTTCGGCGAGCTTGCAGATTATTCGGCCGGCAGAATGGCTCAAGCCAACTTCGGCCGCGTTGCGCTGGATATGATGGGTCGCTTGGACCCAGCAACCGAGCAGAAGTACACGCTCGATCTCATCTACTCGATCGTGTTACATGAATCAGGCCACGACATGGGATTCCAACACAACTTTATCTCCGCAAACGCCTATACAAGTAAGGAACTGCACAGCGATGCGTTCACATCGAGAATGGGCGTCGCAACGTCTGTGATGCACTATGCTCCGCTGAACTTGTGGCCGAAAGGACAACCGCAGGGTCAGTACTGGCAAATGGTTCTGGGACCATATGACTACTACGCGATTCACTGGGGATACGCTCACATCCCAGGAGCAAGTACGCCGCAGGCCGAGGTGCCGACCCTGCACCGCTGGGCTCAGGCCTGGTCGAGTCCGCAATACATGTTCGCGAGCGACGAAGACGTTTCGTGGGAAAACGGTCATGCGGTCGACCCGCGCGTGCAATGGTTTAATTTGACAGACGATTCACTGCGCTGGTGTGACACGCAGCTCGGCATGACAAAATCCTTTATGCAAATCGTCAATCAGCGCTGGCCGCAACCGGGGCATCCTTACCAGCAGGAACGTGATGCCTGGGGCTGGCTCTACGTGCACTCACTGAGCTGTGACAATATTGTCGAGCACTATATCGGTGGCGAACACCTCTCGCGCGCCAACAAAGGCGACCCGGGTTCAAGCCTTCCCTTGCAGCCCGTTTCGCGCAAAGAGGAACAACGCGCGTTTGCACTGCTCAATGAGTATTTGTTCTCTGAGAGCGCGTGGCATTTTCGTCCATCGCTGCTCAACAGCCTAACCTACACTGAAGAAGCGCCGGTTTGGGGCGGCAACTGGGCATATAACCCTCCGCCGCGGCATGACATTGATATCACCGACTTGGCGTCGGACGCCCAGACAAACGCGTTGCAGTTCATGTTCCAGCCGATCGTGTTGCAGCGGGTGGATGATCTTGCAATGAAAGCTGCTCCTGGCCAGACGATGAGCCTTTCGGATCTGTTTGACTGGACGCAGACCAGCGTGTTTGGCGACCTGCGCTACAAAGAATATGCACCCTCACAAATCAGACGCAATCTGCAGCAGTGGTATGCGCGCTACCTGGTGTTGCTGTGGCTGCGGCCGGCTCCCAACACGCCGTACGATGCGCAGTCGCTGGCTCGCTTCAAGTTGGGGCAGCTGCAGGGCGACATTCAATACGCACTTTCACACAGGGGTATGGACGAAATCACTCGCGCGCATCTGGAGAACCTCAACACCATCGTCACGCGCGCGCTCGACACGCGCAACGTCCTGCCGTTGGTGGCGCCTGCGAGCTAAAGGGCAGGCAGAACGGGTTTCGTTACCATCAGCACCACCGCGATGACTGGCGCAATCGTCGCGATGGTGCCCCAAACATTCCAGCTCTTTGAGAGCTGTTCGTAACGCTGCCAATCCATCGAGCCGCCCCTGACGCCGGCTTCAGCCACGTCACGCATTTGCCGCTGCCCGCGCGAGACAGGACCAAACGCAATGCCGGCGATGATGAAGAAGATGATACCCCACAAGATCCACCCGGTGCCTAAGATCGAAAAGTGAGCGACGCCGGCTGCTCCGAGACCGCCGATGAGGAGCACAAAAATAGCGGGGATCGTCAAAATCCTGTCACCTTGAATAATGCCTTCGAGCGTGTGAGCGATAATTTTTGGGTCCTTTGTTTGGTCGGCGAAGGCTTTCCAGAAGATGCCGACGGTGATGTTCCCGAGGAAGACAATGACAGCCAGTACGTGCAGCAATTTTAATGCAGCGTACATCTCCTCTTAGGCCTGAGCGAAGGTTGGCTCGATCAGCGCAACCGGTATCGTTCCGTACGACAGCAGGCGATCGTGGAAAGTCCGGATGTTAAACGCCGACCCCAAACGGTGGCGCTCACGCTCGCGCAGATCCAAAATTTGGTGCTTACCCAACAGATACGACATGGGCTGCGTCGCTGATTGCGTGTAGCGGCGCACTTCGCCAATCGCGTTGGGGCGCTCCAAATGCCCAACGTTAACAAGCATGTTCACAGCTTCGTCGAACGTCATACCGGCGGTTTGCAGCTTGACGTCGATCACCACCCGGCAAGCCCGCCAGAGCTGATCTTTTAACTGAAAGATTCGATGCCGCGGATCGCTTACGAAGCCTTCGTCAAGCACCATCTGCTCGCAATACAGCGCCCAACCTTCGCAAAAGACTGTATTCCACAAAAGCTTGCGCACAGGCGACGTCACCGCACTTGCGTGGACAAGCTGTAAATGATGACCGGGATATCCCTCGTGCACGTTGGTCAAGAGCATGCCGAAACGGTTATGCCCCGAAAGCTGTTGCTTGCGCTCTTCCACGCTAAGACGGTGGTTCACCGGCGTGACGTAATACAACCCTTGTTGACGAGGCTCAAAGCCGCCAGCCGGCATGTACGCCGCATACGGCACCGTGGGCCGCAAGAATTGCGGCGTCTCAACGACTTGCAAAGTTTCACCACGCGGTATCGAAACGAGTCTGCGCTCTTCAATAAATCGCTTAGCTTGATCGACGCCTGCACGATACTCTTCCAGCAAGGATTGTTCCGGAGGCATATCGCTGCGAGATTCTTCAATAATCTGCCCCCACGATTTGTTGGGATCGACGTCGCGCGCGAGGGCAGCCAATTGCTCTTGGGTTGTCTGCACGGCTTGTTCGCCAAAGTCGAGCAGCGTATCGGCGGTGAAGTCAAGCAGATGTTCGCGCCGTAACTTAAAGTCGAAAAGCTCGCGACCGACGGCAAACGGCATGCCGTTGGCATCGCGAAAATCCTCGCGCAAGAAGCGGCCATACTCATCGGTCGCTTTGAGTGCGGCGTCCAAACTCGATGCGACGCTTGCGTGTTCAGCGGCGATAGGACCGACGGTGCCGCGTAAAAATTCGCCAGCGCCTTCAGTTTCTTCGATAGCGATGTCTCGCCAAATGGCCGGCGAGCGTTGCAAGTTGGCGCGAGCCGCCGCAAATATGCTGGGGATTTTCTTCAGGCGGCTGATGAGCGCCGGCAAACGATCGGCAAGCGGCGCATAGTCGCGCGCCAGCAACGAATAGATGCCTTCGATGGCAACGCTTGAGTACAGTGAGGGACTGTGCTTGAAAAGTTCGAGCTCTTGGAGTTCGCGCAGCTGAACTTCAAACTTAGAGACGAGCATATGCCAATCGATTTGTTCGGTTGGGGAGAGACTGTTTGGATCCCAGCGGTGCAAGGTGGCGAGATGAGTTTTGGCCAGCGATTGGAGCTGCGAGAATCCATCCTTGGAAACGTCCGGATAATTGGCGTCATGGTCATGCACGCCAGCCCACGTTGCTTCAATCGGCTCGTGAGCTAATATGTCGTCGATTATGCGGCGAGAGGTTTGGTTGAAATCGCTCATGGCGGCTGGGCTTCAAAAAGTGAGCCGAGCCCCCTTGTCTTCGAACGTATGTTCGATTATACTAACAGTCCCACCTGTTTCGAGGAATGCCGAATGTCCGTTGCCGCTCTCGAAAGCCTTCTGGAACGCCGCTGGCATGGTGCCCTGGCGCGAGGGCCCGCGCATGCGGCCGCTGGCTGGTTAAGTGGCATTCAGGCTATCGATCAAACACTTGGATCGACTGGCATACCGCAGGGGCGTTTAACGGAAATATTTGGCGATTGTTCCTCCGGCAAAACGACGCTCGTCTATGCGTTGCTTGCAGCCTGTACGCGACGCGGAGACATTGGCGCATATATTGATCCGCAACTGAGTCTGTTCGCGCCGGCGGCGCAAGCAGCCGGCATCGATCTTGAGCGGCTTATTGTCGTGCGTCCTAACAACGCAGGCGCGTTACGCCGGGCTGTTGATGCGATTGTTCGTAGCGGCGCGTGCGCTGTTGTCGCGGTTGACGGCGCCGGCGATGCCCTGCAAACCCATCACTGCGCACGGCTCGTGGCACAAGCAGAAAAAACCGGTACGGCGCTTGTCACGATTTCGCATGGAGAGAGTCAGGTGCTCGCCTCATTTGCTTCCATACGCCTGCGCATGCGCAGGCTATCGCCGCTGTGGCAACAAGGCGATGACGGAAGCTCGCGCTTGGGAGGATACCAAATAGCACTCGAGGTCGCGAAATCAAAACTGAGTGCTCCGGGCAAGCACGCAGTCTTCCAAGCGTGTATGCTTGATGTCACCGCAAGCTGGCCCGTGAGCAATGACCCAATACCTTCGATTGCACCACCTTGGGAAGAAGAAGATGCTCGCGCAACAATCACCGCCTGAACTTGAAGGTCGACTGCCATCAACTGCTCCACAGCCGCGCATCGCCGTGCTGCTCGTTCCGCAGTTTTTTGTAGAAGTGTGTCTGCGCGAGAATGCTTCACTTGCCGGCCGGCCGATTGCGGTTGCAGACGGCATTGCACGTCGAGAGATTATTGCAGTCAACCCTGCTGCACGAAGCGTGCAAATAGGTATGACACCAAAGCAAGCACGCGCCGCATGTCCTGGTCTCGTTGTCATCGCGCGCAATGAGAAAGCCGAACGTGCGGCAACCCACGAGCTACTCGAAGCTCTGGAGCGCTGCAGCCCAGAGGTGGAAGCACAGCGCCCGGGCGTCTACTTTTTCGATGCCAAGGGATTGCCTGGAGGCGAGACTGCTGCAACCGGCGCGGCGGTTGTCCTGGCCTCGGCTTTAGGATTTAGCGCAAGCGCTGCAGTTGCTGATGATAAGTTCACTGCCTATTGCGCGGCAGTCAGCGGAGGCGGGTATAGCATCGTGCCTCCAGGTGGCAGCGCTGCGTTTTTGGCTCCTCTGCCAGTTTCGTTGTTACCACTTGCGCCGGGCGATGCCGAACGCTTTGAGATGTTGGGCTTGCGGCATCTCGGCCAGATTGCTGCCTTGCCGCCAGCGCCGCTTGCCGCGCGATTTGGTGAACGTGCGCGGCACTATTCGCGAATTGCTCGAGGAGAAGATCGCGAAGCACTGCAGCCACGGCGTGCACACACGGTCTATGAGGAACGCTTCGCATTCGAAAGCGCAGTCGACCGTCTCGAGCCGTTATTTTTTGCGCTGCGCGGTTGTCTCGGCGGTGTTGCCGGACGGCTTGCAGGCGCAGCTCAAGTCTGCGATCGGATCGATCTCATTTTGGTGCTTGATCCGTGCGGCAGCACGCTCGAATGTACGGATCAAAAAGATGCAAGCGCCGCCATCACAATCCCAGTTGCGCTCGCCGAACCGACTGCATCGGCGACGATCATGTTTGATCTTGCCCGCATCGCACTTGAGTCGCGTTCGCAGCTTGGTGCAGTCGAGGCGATCATCGTGCGAGCTGCACCGTCATGCGAAGCACCGCCCCAATTGGGGCTCTTCGATGGCTCGGCAGGTTCGCGTGGCACAGCGCTTGCCGCCACGTTAGCTCGATTGCAAGCAACACTTGCCCATCAAGACGTCGTTACGTTGCAGACACAATGCTCGCGCTCGCGGCTGCCCGAGCGCATGCAGCGTGCGGTGCCCATCGAATCACCGCGCCAATTCATGAAACAAAAACCGCAAGCGCACAGCGCGGCTGCGACCTGGGCGCCTGCGCTGCGCTTGATCGTTCCACCCAAGCCCATCAGCCCACCATTGCCTGAATGCGTCCACGCGGGTCCGTTTCGGCTGAGTGAAAGCTGGTGGGAAAATCCCATTGATCGTGATTACTATCAGATGACCGATCGTAACGGTGCTTTACAGCTGATATTTTTCGATAGTCGCGAGGGCGGTTGGTACGTTCAAGGCGTCTTTGATTAACAAACGATCGTTTGCAGATGAGAACGCACTACGCGGAATTACACGCTCACTCGAACTTTTCATTACTCGATGGCGGCTCGCATCCCGAAGAACTTATCGAGCGCGCCAACGAGCTTGGCTACGTGGCCATCGCCCTCACCGATCGCGATGGGTTATACGGTGCCGTGCGCTTTGCGCAAGCAGGTCGCGAAGCCGGCATGCCGGCGATCATCGGCGCCGAGCTGACGCTTGAAGATGCAAACGACCTTATCGTCGTCGTAGAAAATGCAAGCGGCTATGCTAACCTTTCGCGGCTGCTCAGTCGCGCTCGTTTAGATCACCCCCGTGGCAAACCAAAAACGACCTACGCGCTGCTGGCACAGCATGCGCGTGGTCTGATTGCACTCTCAGGCGGGCGCCATGGCGCCGTTTCGCAGTCGCTTGAGCGCGGTGATGCAGCGGGCGCTGCTACCGCCGCCGCAACATTGTGCGACATCTTTGGACGTGAGAACTTTTGGATCGAGCTGCAACGCCATCTTGAATCCGATGATGGACCGCGCATTCGTGCGCTGGCCGCGCTCGCGACAAAAATGCAGCTCGGCATTGTGGCTACCG
>JBPYDX010000011.1:0-6051 GCA_051986115.1 Candidatus Eremiobacteraceae bacterium | reverse complement strand
CTGGCAACCGACATCTGACGTAATGGAAAACGCCAACATCACGCGATTCATGCGTGAGGTTGGCGTTTCTACATTGGAAGGCTTGTGGGACTTTGCACGAGCTGACATCGCCGTCTTTTACGATCGTCTCATTACGCACATGCAGCTGGGCTGGCTTGAGCCCTATCGTCAAGTGCTCGACGTGTCGCGCGGCATACCGTTTGCTCGATGGTTTGTGGGCGGCTCGTACAACGCAGCCTACAACTGCATTGACCGCCATCTTGAGCTTGGCCGAGCGCATCAACCGGCACTCATAGCAGAATCCGAAAATGGCGAGACACGAACGCTCACGTTCGAGCAGCTTTTGGCCGCCGTCTGTCAGTTGTCTGGCGCGCTGCGCGACCTTGGCGTGGTCAAGGGCGACACGGTCGGCATTTTCATGCCGCTTCTGGCAGAGACCGCCATCGCGTTGCTGGCAGTCGGCCGCATCGGCGCAATTGCGGTGCCTGCATTTTCCGGCTACGGTGCACATGCGCTAGCAACTCGGCTTGCGGATGCAAATGCTAAGGTGTTGTTGACGGTCGATGGAACGCACCGGCGCGGCAAATTCGTCAATATGAAGACGGTAGCAGACGCAGCCTGTGCGCAGGCGCCTAGCATTACGCATCGTGTTGTGCTGCGCCATCACGCTCACGAAGCAGTCGACTGGAATCCGCCTCGCGACGTCGATTGGAGTGAAGCCGTCAATCGTCAGCCTCACTTTCTCGAAGCCGAACCAACCGACTCAAACGATCCGTACCTGTTGCTCTACACCTCCGGTTCGACCGGCAAACCCAAGGGGGCAGTTCACAGCCACGCCGGCTTCCCCGTCAAAGTGCAAATCGATCAACTGCTCTGCTTTGACGTTAAGCCGGGCGATCGCATGTTGTGGTTTACAGACATGGGTTGGATGATGGGACCGTTTTTGGTGTTAGGAGCGCTTGGTCTTGGCGCAGCGGCCGTGCTCTATGATGGCACGCCTGACTTCCCGCAGCCCGATCGTTTGTGGCAAGTGTGCGGCCGCCACAAGGTGACACACTTAGGCATCGCGCCGACTGCAATTCGCTCGCTTATGGTTCATGGCGACGAACTCCCAGGCCGCCACGATCTTTCGGCGCTACGCATTTTAGGATCGACCGGAGAAGCCTGGAATCCAGAACCCTATCGTTGGTTCTCTGTCGCCGTCGGACATGGGAGGCTTCCGATCATTAATTATTCGGGTGGAACCGAAATCAGCGGCGGAATTTTGGGTTGTTTTCCAATTCGTCCGCTCGTTCCGTGTGCTTTTCACGGGCCCGTGCCCGGAATGGACGCTGATGTCGTGGACGAGCAAGGCCAAAGCGTTCGCGGCCAAGTTGGCGAGCTTGTGATTCGCCAACCGTGGCCGGGCATGACGTTGGGCTTTTGGCACGACGAGGCGCGCTATCTGCAAACCTATTGGTCGCGCTTTGAAAATGTTTGGGTGCACGGCGATTGGGCCAGTGTTTCCGACGACGGCTTTTGGTTCATTCACGGCCGTTCAGACGATACGATCAATGTAGCTGGCAAACGCGTAGGCCCGGCCGAGTACGAAAGCGCTTTGGTCGGACAGGGTTCCGTGCGCGAAGCTGCGGCGATTGCGGTACCGGATGAGATCAAAGGTGACGCTGTCGTTTGCCTTGCGGTGTTGCGCCCAGGCGTCAGCGAGAATGAGGCACTTCGTCACTTGTTGATGGAAGCAGTCGTCACAAGTCTCGGCAAGGCACTTGCGCCGAAAGCCATCAAGTTCGTTGACGACTTGCCGCGAACGCGCAACGCCAAACTCATGCGTCGCGTCGCTCGCGCTCGGTATCTCAAGCAAGAGAATCTCGGTGATCTAACCGCGCTTGAAAATCCAGCATCGCTAGAAGCAATCGACAACGCGCGCTAGCTCGACAATCTGCTAGCGTGATATACTATGTGTGTCATGGAGATCACGCTCCCCGAAACCAAGCCAGCGACCGAGTGGGTCAATGGTCGCGCATTGCAAAAGGTGAGCCCACAGCGCAAACATGCACTTGCACAAAGTGTTTTTGTCAGTGCCCTGCTAGCGTGGGCAAAGCGCACCGGCTCTGGGCGGGTTGGAACGGAGTGGGAGTTCCGGATTCAGCCGCCCGGTGAGATTCGACGGCCGCTTATACCAGATGTGGCCTATTTGTCATACGCGCGCATACCGTACGAGCAATCCGATAAAGCTGACGTTCCGCGCGTCGCACCTGATGTTGTCGTCGAAATCTTATCGCCAAACGATCGGCCAGCAGATGTCGAAGAAAAGGTCCGCGTCTACCTGGCTGCCGGCAGCGCCGTTATCTTCCTCGTCGATACCCAAGCACGCGAGGTTACCGCACGAACCATTGTGGGTAAGCGCTGTTATTCACGCGACCAAGAACTAAAAAGCGAGGCGTTGCCCGGCTTTGTTTTGCCAGTCGCCTCGCTCTTCGAAGAACCGCGACCCCGACCTACGCCTTAGCTGGGACCTTCGAGCGCATTCGCTGTGCTGCGTCAACCATGTTGCGCAGCGCAGGTATAACTTCTTCCCACCGCCGCGTTTTAAGCCCGCAGTCCGGGTTCACCCACAGCTGGTCGACCGTTAAGAAGCCTGCTGCTTTCTCTAGGAGCGCGTGCATCTCGTCGGCGCTGGGAACTCGGGGCGAGTGAATGTCGTAAACGCCCGGTCCAATCTCGTTCGGATAGCGGTACTTCTTGAACGCATCCAAGAGCTCCATGCCACTGCGCGATGACTCGATCGTAATGACGTCAGCATCCAGCAGCGCCAGAACTTCGAAGATGTCATTAAATTCCGAGTAGCACATATGCGTGTGGATCTGCGTGCCATCGGTGACCGAAGAAGAAGCGATTCGAAATGCGCGCGCCGCCCACGCGATATACGCATCCCACTCTTTACGCTGTAGCGGTAACCCTTCGCGAAATGCCGGCTCGTCGATTTGAATGATGCGGATGCCGGCGCGCTCCAAATCGCTTACCTCATCCCGAATCGCAAGGGCGATTTGCGTGGCGGTGGTCGAGCGTGGCTGGTCGTCGCGTACGAAAGACCACTGCAAAATGGTGACAGGACCGGTAAGCATCCCCTTGAGCGGCCGGTCCGTGAGCGATTGTGCGTATTGAATCCAATGCACGGTCATCGGCTTGGGCCGTTCGACGTCGCCAAAAATGATCGGCGGCTTCACGTATCGAGAACCGTAACTTTGCACCCAGCCATTTTGCGTGAAGGCAAAGCCGGAGAGCTGTTCTCCGAAATATTCGACCATGTCGTTGCGCTCGGCCTCACCATGGACGAGCACGTCAATCTCGAGCTTTTCTTGCTCGCGAATCGCGTGCTCGATTTCGGTTTTCATAGCCTTTTCGTAGGCCTGCTCGGTTAGCTCACCCTTTTTGAATTTGGCTCGAGCTTCACGGATTGTGGACGTCTGCGGAAAGCTCCCAATCGTCGTGGTTGGAAAAGCCGGCAGGCCGAGCTCGGCGCGCTGCTTGCGCTGCCTGGAAGCAAATGCGCTAACACGCCTGGCGTCGTCTTCAGTCAGCGTCTGCACGCGTTTTTCAACCGCAGTGTTGTGAATTCGCTTTGACTCTTGGCGGCTGCGTTCAATGCTATCCGATACTTGGAGGTCGTCGGCAATTGCCTCGCGCCCAAGCTCAAGGCCCCGGCCCAAGATGGCAAGCTCGCCAAGCTTTTGAACCGAAAACGCGAGCCACGAACGAAGTTCGACGTCGAGCTTAGTTTCAAGGTCAAGGTCAACTGGGCAATGCATGAGACTGCACGACGGCGCTACCCAGACATTGTCAATCTTCTCATGTGCCTTGACCAACACAGCGAGCGCGCTCTTGAGGTCGGTGCGCCAGACGTTTCTGCCGTCAACGACGCCACACGATAGAACTTTGCTTGCTGGAAGCGCCGCCACAAACGTATTGAGTTGCTGCGGGGCGCGCACGAGGTCAATGTGAATCCCCGCAACCGGGAGCGATGACAACAACGCCGCATGCGCTTGCGCAGATTCAAAGTAGGTAGCAAGCAAAATGTTTGGGCCACCTTGGCTGAGCTCGCTGTAGGCTCGCTGTAACGCGCCGACCCAGCGCTGCGGCAAATCGGTCACGAGCGCGGGCTCATCCAGCTGCACCCATTGCACGCCCAACGCTTTCAGCGACTCGAGCACCTCTTGGTAGACGGGTAAAAGCCGCGGCAAAAGCTCCAGCCGGTCAAAAGAACGCTCGCCTCGTTCTTTGCCCAACCACAGATACGTGATCGGTCCTACAAGCACGGGCTTAGGCGTTAAGCCTTGCTCGATTGCTTCTTTGGTTTGGTGAACGAGCTTGGAACTGCGCAGCGAGAACGCCATCCCGGCCGTAAATTCGGGAACTATATAATGATAGTTCGTATCAAACCATTTTGTCATTTCCATGGCAGGTGCGCTCGCAGAACCGCGCGCCATCGCGAAATAGGTGTCGAAATCAACGCTGCCCGATTGCAAACCATAGCGCGGCGGGATTGCACCAACCATCGCGCTCATGTCGAGCATTTGGTCGTAAAAAGAAAAATCACCGACCGGGACGTAAGTGAGCCCGGCCTTGCGTTGCAATTCCCAATGCCGGCTCCGAAGGTCGCGTCCCACCCGCTTGAGATCGTCCGCGCTAATATCGCCTTTCCAATAGGCTTCAAGCGCCTTCTTGAGTTCGCGCTTGGCTCCAATGCGAGGGAAGCCAAGGTTATGAATGATAGCCAAGTTCTATGCCCTCTCCGTTTTTGTGTTACTTGCCGAGAATCTGACGAGCGATGACAATACGCTGGATCTGCTGGGTGCCTTCATAAATTTGCGTGATTTTTGCGTCACGCATCATGCGCTCGACTGGATACTCGGTCATATACCCATAGCCGCCAAGCAGCTGCACAGCGTCGGTGGTGACTTTCATGGCTACGTCGCCACACTTGAGTTTGCACAGTGCGCCCCAATAGGTTACGTCATCCGCTGCGAGATCACACTTACGTGCTGCCTCGTACAGCAAGAGGCGCGCTGCTTGCGTCTCGGAGTCCATGTCCGCGATCATCCACCGCAGACCTTGCTGTTTGGCTAGCGGTTGTCCAAAAGCGATGCGATCTTGCAAATAACGCGCCGCAAACTCGAGCGCACCCTGTGCAATCCCGAGCGCTTGCGCTGCTACTCCTGGCCTGGATTTATCCAGCGTCGCCATCGCTATTTTGAAGCCTTGGCCGCACTCGCCAAGCAGCCGGTCCGCCGGAATTTTGCAATTGTCAAGAATCACTTCGTTTGTTGGCGATCCGCGGATGCCCATCTTGTGCTCGACCTTGCCGAGTGTAAACCCAGGGTCGTTTGTGTGACAGATAAAAGCTGAAATACCTTTGGGGCCCGCGGATGCATCGGTCTTCGCAAAGACAATGCAAATATCTGCGACCGCGACGTTGGTAATGAAGACTTTGCGGCCGTTAAGAACAAAGCTGTCTCCGTCGCGGACCGCGGTCGCTGCCATGTTTGCCGCATCCGAACCCGACGTTGGTTCGCTTAGCGCATACGAGGTCATCCACTCGCCGGTAGCCAGCTTGGGCAAATATTTTTTCTTTTGCTCGGGCGACCCGGCGATCATGATGGGCAGCGCACCAAGTTCTTGCACGGCAATAATCAGTGCGCTTGAGGCGCATGCTTTGGAAACTTCTTCGACAACTTTCACATACGTCAGAAAGCTGCCCAGGCCGCCGTATTCTTCGGGGAAGGGGATGCCAAGCAAGTCATTTTTGGCAAAGAGGTCCCGGATGTCTTTTGGATATTCGCCGCTGGCGTCAATGGCGGCAGCGCGCGGTGCAACCTTCTCGCGCACGAGTTTGCGCACCGTATCCAGAACCAGTTTTTCAGTTTCGTTGGCTTGTGCGCTTTGCTCCGCCGCGAGCATAGCAGAATCACCTCTTCTGTGGAGCTTTCTTGGTTCGGCCTGCCGTCAAGAGCGACCTTGCACTGGGCGCGCTTTGGAGTAACTTAACGCACTTTG
>JBPYDX010000010.1:0-7193 GCA_051986115.1 Candidatus Eremiobacteraceae bacterium | reverse complement strand
TATGCCGGCGTTAGATCCAGACGATCGCCTTGCGGCCGATCTTTTGCGCCGGCGGGGCTTGCGCGTTACAGCATCGATCTGGGATGATCCCGCGGTCGATTGGTCGCAAGCCGGCATCGTCGTCGTCCGTTCGACTTGGGACTATGATGTGCGCTACGAGGCGTTTTTGTCGTGGGCCGAAGCGGTCGCCGCGCTAACCCCGCTCTACAACCCCATCGATTTGATTCGTTGGAACATCAACAAGCGCTATCTCCAAGAACTTCGCGATCGCGGCGTGCCTGTCGTTCCGACACGGTGGCTGGCACGCGGCTCACATTTGGCACTCAAAACGCTGCTGCCAAGCGGTGAGGCAGCGGTTTTGAAACCAGCGATCGGTCTTTCGACACGCGGTGTCAGGCGAGTCAGCGGAACGCTTGACGATCAACGCCATCTCGACGCGCTCCTCGAACAACACGACGTGCTGCTTCAACCTTACATCCGTTCTGTTGAGGACTATGGTGAACGCTCGCTTATCTTTATCAACAGCGTGTACTCGCACGCCGCTCGCAAGACCGCATTTCAAGCGCTGCTCCCGACCGGCGAGGCGGGTGAGACGCCAATCGAAGCAACCGGCCCTGAAATTGCCGTGGCGGGTCGGGCCGTGCAGGCGCTGTCGCAACCACCGCTCTATGCGCGAGTCGATCTCGTCCACACAAACGCGGGCGAGCCGCTCGTCATTGAACTCGAGCTGATCGAACCTACACTTTTTCTCGGAATGCATCCGCGAGGAGCGCATCGCTTCGCAGACGCTCTTGCGGCACTGAGCACTCGGGCGCTGTCCTAGCGGAGATTTTCAACAATGCGTTTAGGTCGAAAAACTTTTCTGGCAGCAAGCGTTGCCGCCGCATCTGCCGCAGGCCTTGCAGATTGTTCAGCGCTGACGCGCGCACATGCATTCCCCGAGCTCGAACACATTACGTATCGGCCGCTCGCACCAGATGATTACGACTATGCGCAAGTCCTTGCAACGCTGAAAGTTCGTAGCGCGCACAAACAACTCTTCGTGGCAACGGGAGCCGCTGCACCAGCGGGCAGTGTGCGCATGCCTATTTTTGTTCACATGCAATTCGCCATGAACGGCTATCAATTTTCCTTACCCCATCCCATCAAGCTTGCGACGCTGGCGGTCCTGTCGGGCGCCTCGGTTGTTCTTGGCGTTAACGACGCTATGTGGAAGAAATACGGCATCGGCGGCCGATACGGACTTGCGCAGACAAACGTTTACTATCCCGCGCAATCTGATCTCAATCCCCAGGCAGCGCCTGACGATCCAAAGGGGTTGTATCAGGATTTCAGCGCGCAAGCGGTTCTCAAGCGTGGTGGATCGCTTATGGTTTGCCACAACGCACTCACATACGCTGCAGCGAATTGCGCATTGCGTCTTGGCTATTCGGCCGACACGTGTCTGCGCGAATGGCTCGACAATTTGCTGCCCGGTTTTATCTTGGTTCCCGCTGGCGTCACCGCCGTGCAAATGGCGCTCGAGCATGGATGGCAGGCATATCCCGCATCGTAACGAACCTCGGGCACGCTATGAAAAAGCTTGCCGTTGCGGTATTTACCGTTTTGATTTTTCTCATTGTGTCGGCACTTACGCCCGGAGCTGCGCAACCCGCGGGAACCTGGCCGAAAGTTGAAAATGTCAACGGTTTCAAACTTACGTGGTACGAACCGCAAGCGACTGGCTGGAAGGATTATAAAGTCCTCACCGGTATGATGGCCATCTCCATTTTAGAACCGGGCAAGACAGCTCCAATTTATGGGGTCGTGCACCTGAGCGCTAACACGGTCGCCGACCCCCAAGGCGGCACGGTTGTCGTCTCCAACATCCAAGTCACGTCGACGAGTTTCCCGACGCTCAGCGCAGACCAACAGCAAAAAGCCGATGCGTATATTCGCAGCCGCTCGGGCGAACTCGGCAGCCGCGTCGTGCCGCTCAACACCATCACCTTAAGCTTACAAAAAAGCCAGAACGACTCTTCAAAAAACGACTCGGCGCGAAGCGCCAAGGTGAACACAACGCCGCCGCAGATCCTTTATAGCAATACGCCCGCAATCTTAGTTTTGTTTGATGGGGATCCGCTGTTTGGCCCCATCAAGGGTGTTAATGGTGATTTGACGTTTGCAGTTAATACAAACTGGAATGTTCTTAAAACCGCAAACACTTACTTCTTGCTCAATCAAACGTACTGGCTGCAAGCTTCATCGGTGAATGGACCTTGGAAAGCGGCCGGCAAACTTCCAGCAATATTTAGCCAATTACCAAATGACGACAATTGGAAGCAAGTGCGAGCAAGCCTTGGCGCAGCACCGATCGCAGCTTCCAAAGTTCCAAAGGTATGGGTTTCGACTGGCCAGGCCGAGGCTATCGTTACGGACGGCGCTCCCAAGAAGGTGGCGATTGCAAATACTGCGTTGTCGTACATCGACAACACCGATGCGACGCTCTTTTACGACAGCACGAACAAGAAATATTATTACCTGACTTCCGGGCGTTGGTTTGCGACCGCCAATCTTTCAAACGGCCCTTGGATCTTTGCCGGCAACCTGTTACCTGCGGATTTCGCGAAGATCCCGGCGAATAGTCCGCGCGGTTGGGTGCTGGCGAATGTCCCCGGCACGCCACAAGCGGCAGCGGCCGTAAGCGCCGCGAGCGTGCCACAAACGGCCTCCGTCAATCGGAGTCAAGCGACGCTCACTGTCACCTATGCAGGTGATCCACAATTCAAAACTATTCCTGGAACCGATCTCCAGTATGCCGTGAATACATCCTTTGACGTGCTGAAAGTTGGTGACAGCTATTACGCCTGCGAAAACGGCGTCTGGTTTACTGCGAGCTCGCCGAACGGCCCGTGGACCGTTGCAGACAAGGTGCCCGACAGCATCTATGCGATCCCATCGAATCAGCCGCTGTACAACGACACCTACGTGAACGTGGATAGCTCAGATACGACCACAGTGACGTATAGCTACACCAGCGGCTATAACTATATGTATCCCTGGTACGGCGGCCTGTACTATGGCATGGGCTATTGGTATGCGCCTTGGTTTGGGTACTATGGTGGCTTTCCTTATTATTATCCATGGCCGCGCACGTACGTTGGGGGCGCTTACTACAATTCTGCAACTGGCGCATATGCACGAGGGTACGGCGTCTACGGGCCGTATGGCGGCGCACGGGTAGGTGGCGGATACAATCCAACGACTGGCAACTATTGGCGCGGTGGTGCTGTGTACGGCCCATATGGTGGCGCTGGGCGTGGTACGATTTACAACCCTGCAACCGGCAACTATTGGCACGGTGCGGCGGCTTGGGGACCAAACGGCATCGTGACTCGCGGTTCGAGTGGCAACATATCATCGGTTAATTCCGTAGGCAACCGTTACGGAGCTGGAACGACATCGAACGCGTACAAAAATTGGGGCAACGCCGCCACGCTGCGATCAGCGCAAACGCCAACGCAGTTCAAGCCAGGCTACGGCGGCAACGTGTACGCCGGCAATGACGGAAATGTTTATCGCCCTTCTACGACCGGCGGTTGGCAACAGTACAACAATGCGAGTGGTCAGTGGAACAATAAAACGGGCGAAGGCTGGGGAAGCCAAAATCGCGGCTACACGAATAATGCTGCGCAAACGGGCTGGAACAACGCTGCGACGCGCGGCTCCGCCAACACAACTGCAAGCCAGCTCAACCGTGACAGCTTCGCGCGCTCAGCCGGCCCCAGTTTTGGCGGAGGCGGCTTTCGTGGCGGCGGTTTCCGCGGTCGCTAACAGCTTCTTCTCACCGTGCTCATTCGGAGGAACTTTTTCATGGTAACGAGGCTTTTGCTCGTCGTGGTTGTTGTGCTTCTCATAGCACGGGGCGTCTCGATCGCTCAGCCGACGTCACCTGCACCAGCTCCGACGGCAACGCCCACGAGCCCATTTGCGATCCCTATCGGCAAGGAGATCGGCTGGCGCTGCCAGTCAGCGCAAGACTTTGACGCGCAATGGAATTTCACAGGCTCAATGGTCTTCAAAGTGAGCAAAAGCGGTCAGATCAAAGGTGGCTACTTGGGCGACTCAGATCAAGACAATCCATCGTATCCCACCGATCCGTTCCTCGGCCGCGAGTTTCCAGTGTCTGGCTCTATCACGCCTGACAACAAAATAAAACTTGATGTTGGCTCTGGATCGCTGCAGTGGAATATTGCGGGAACCGTCACGCAAACGCAAATTACGGGAGTGTTCGCAAGTGGGCGGTTTGGAACCATGCAGTTCTGGGCAAGCCGAGTTCACATTCCAAAACACCCTGCCAACCTTCAGCGAACCAATCCGGGTGGTTTGCCAGGCCCGCAGTAATCGCGGTAATCGATGTAGCTCTGGGATGACCGGGACTCGAACCCGGACGCCCTTTCGGGCAACAGATTTTCGCACCGCTATGGCTTTCGCCACCTCACACGCGTGAGTTTGTGGTCCGGACTGTGCCTTGACCGTATCGCACAAGCGACGTAGGCCGCGCCCGTCCAGTCTCTACACCTTCTCCTCGACGTAGAGGAGCTTGGCTCGGCGTTGTCACGCGCGCGGTCTTTATATCTGACCACTACAGTGCGCAGAGAGTTCGCCGATGTTGAGCGCATCCCGGATTCAGTTTCCCGCAATCCGGCTCCAATTAAAGTCTGTCGTGTCTGCCGATTTCACCATCATCCCAAAGACTGTGTTGAAAAAGCCGACCGTCAGGGCGTTTGCGTTAGGCGCGATGAAACCCTAGATTTGGTCTACGAGCGGCCCATCTCATCATATCGCTTTGCGAGCGGATAGAACTTGATAAAACCAACGCATGAGATGACGGCCCACGCAATCGCCGACGCGCTTGGCATCTGTCCTGCGGCAATATCGGGTAACCCGCACACGATGATCCAAAAGACGAGGTTGAGTACAAGCGCAACCCACCAGACAATGAGCATCTGTTCGCTCCCACTACTAGTATCGGCGTTTTAGCTGCGAACGGTCAGGATGAGGCGAAAGCCCGCCGGCTCGACGTACATTGCGTTTGTCGGGAGATCACCGTAAGTCGGCGTCAGCGTGGGAGTGAAACCTACAACGCCGCGATAGGGGATGCCACCGCCAAATATAGTGAATGGGCCTGCGCCGGCGTTCAACAGATTCGAACCGGCCAGCGAAAGGTCGACGTGCGCGCCGACGTTGTAGCCAACGAGGCCGTTAACGGTTGTAAACGGAGGCAGGTTGAGCTCATTGTTCTTTCCGCGAAAGATCGAAACCGCCGAGGCATGCCAACGCTGCTGGCTCCAATCCAGTTGCAGCGAGCCTTGTTGCTGTGGAATGCCGACAAATTGCTGGTTGTCGACCAAACTGCCGCCAGAGGTTGGATTTGAAAAGTCGGCGCTAAGATCTTTCGGATAGGCGACGTTGAGTCCGTAGAGCGCGGTGAGGAATAGGTGTTGCGGCACAAAGTGGCTCACAAAGCGAATCTCAGTTCCTTCATACACAGCGTTGCCGACATTGTTGACATACGAAAAACATTGTGGGAATGGATTCTCGGGCGTATTATCAGGGCTCAAACAATTCGGGCCCGGCGGCGGCGCCGTCGCATTGAGCGGATAGAAAACTTCAATCGGGTTGCGCAAGTTCGTTCGGTACAGCGAGACATCCAGCGTTGATTCCCCTGAGAACTCATGCGACGCGCCGAGCTCGTAGAGCGTCGCCTGCTCGGGAAGTTCGTTCGGGTTGCCTTGACCCGTAAACACGCCGTTGGCATCTTGCGTCAACTGCGTTGCCGGAAACTCATAGCGCTCGAAGAGTAGTGGCGCCCGAAAGCCGCTGCCAACCGAGAAACGCAGCGAGGTACGAGGGTCGGTTGCGTACACTGCGCCGAAACGGCCATTTAAGAGAGAACCAAATGTTGTGTATTTTGACTCGAACAGACCACCGTCAAGGCGTAATTTGGGCGTGGGCGTAAAGCCTCCGCGCGCGTACAGCACGTTGATGGTCTGACCGGTCGTCGGTTCCGGCGGCCCCTCACCGAGTGGAGCAACAAAGGTTAGGTTCTCATAGCGCGTGTAGCCACCAACTGCAAACTGTGAGGTTGCGAACACGCGCTGCCATGTCAAACCCGCGTTGTAACGATGGTCTTCATGGTCAACATTGTAGGGAGTCGTGTAATTTTGCCCGGTGACGTTGATCGAGTTGTCGCTTTCAAAGAATGACGTCGTAAGCTCGCCTGCCCCCAGCGGCATTCGCGCATTGAGCAAATATGCACGAATCGTCTGGGCAAACGTCTGCGCTCCCGGCCCGATGAACTGTCCATACGTTGCATCCGACGGATTGCCGTCGATGCCATTCATCGAACTGCTTTGGTCGCGGTTGTTGCCAAGCGTAAAGACACGCGCCTCAATATCTGCGTTTTGCGAAAAACTCCACACAAGGTTCACGAGACCGAGGCGCGATGCTAACGAAGAACCGAGTCCGATGGGAGCGGGCGCGACCACCGGTGTGCCGAGCGGCGCTGCCCTGTAAAGCTGTACATCTTCATTAACATAGCCGCCCATGTTTTGATCGTCCAGCGCTGCGCCGTACCCTAAGCGCCCGATCGTTCCCGTGGTATTGAGCCAAGCTTCGCTTGTGCCAAACGAACCGCTTGAAAGTGAAAAGGCGTAGTGAGGTTGCGTGGTCGGCCGTAGTGAGACAAAATTGATCGCTCCACCGAACGTGTTGCTGCCCTCCGCATCTTCGGGGCCTAGACCTTCGGTGATATCAACTGCAGAAAAAGCTGCTACCGGCAACCGCGAGAGGTCAAGATCGCCCGTGTTGCCGTCGTTGAGAAGCTGACCATCGAGTGTGTCGAGCGCCTCAGAAGGGTCAGGACCGCGCAGCGAAAGCACTGAGACGGCACTTTGCGCTCCACCGTTCGGTCGCGAAAAGGTAACCGATGGAACCGCTTGCAGTCCGTCGACCGCGCGGTAGGCGCCGAGCTGGTCGAGATCTTGCCGGGTGAGCGTTGTGTATGGGATCGAGCCGCTTATCGGCGCCAATCTGCCGTTCACTATGACTGTGCCAATCCGACGCAGTTCGGGTGAATCCAAAGATTCAAGGGCAATGTCGACATGTTGGTCACGATCGACGACAAGCGCGATTCCAACCGGAGCATACCC
>JBPYDX010000009.1:0-3739 GCA_051986115.1 Candidatus Eremiobacteraceae bacterium | reverse complement strand
AGTTGTCGTCGCGAATATTCGGTGACATGTGCGGCGCGAAGCCGTGCAAAGCGGCAGCCTTGGCCGCACGATATGCTGCTGGCCCCATACGAGTCAAGAAGGGCTGTACTGTCATATTCTGTTGAGTTTGCCTGAATAAGGTCTGGCCCTTAATTGCGAGAGCTTGGGCCTGGCCAAGCGTAAGGCTCCGCATTCCTAAATATCTGGCGGGTCCCACGTGAAGCGCAGTGATCGTATTGGCTCTTGTCGGCGCCAATGCCATCCCATGAGCGCGGGTAGGGGCCGACCATGAAATGCTAGGGATTGCACACAACGTGATTGCCATGGCCACAATCCCAAGCCACACGCAGCGAGAATTTGACATGCAAAAAAACTCCTAAGGCGGTTATTAAACGCCTGGATAGCGCGCTTCATAAGTGAGCGCGACGGGCTGGACTTTCAACCAGCAAGCTAGCAGCCCCTACGCGCTGACATAAAACAGGGTATCGCGACTTCCCATATGAGAAATATAAGGTTTTGATATTCTTTCCCGATGATTATGTCAAAGGCTCTCGATTTGTGCAGCTGCCCAACGGTCGCACTGATTGTGCTGTGCTTCGACACGTTTCCGAAATAGGCCATACGAGTTTTTGTCCGGCAGAACTCCTTAAGGCCGTCTCCTTTTTGCTGACAGTGCAGCCAGCAGCATTACGGTGAAGCCCCTATACGGCGGGTTATAATCCACTTGATTTTGAACCCTATGGGGTGATGTCGGGTCCCCCCGAGGCTCAAGAGCGGTCTAAACAGCCCGTGCCCTTACCTACTGGCACGGTTACGTTTCTCTTTACCGACATCGAAGGAAGCACCCAGCGTTGGGAGCAGCACCGCGACGCTATGAAAGCTGCGGTAGCTCGCCACGAGCAACTGGTGAGGGCTGCCATGCAGCAGCATGGCGGCTATGTTTTCAAAACCATGGGCGATGCGCTGTGCGCCGCCTTTGCAACAGCGCCGTATGCTTTGGTCGCCGCAGTTGATGCACAGCGCGCGCTCGCCAAAGCAGATTTCTCAGCAGTTGGCGGCTTGAGTGTCCGCATGGGCTTGCACACCGGTTATGCCGACGAGCGTAACGCTGACTACTTCGGCCCCGCAGTGAACAGAGTCGCACGCTTGATGTCGATCGGACACGGCGGACAAATTTTATTATCCGGCGCAACTCATGAGCTTGCGCATAGCGATCTCCCCGAAGGGACGAAGCTTGTTGATCTCGGTTCGCATCGGCTCAAAGATCTCACAGAACCCGAACAAGTATGGCAGCTGAGCATCGAAGGTTTGCCCTCGAGCTTTGCGCCGTTGCGCTCGCTCGACGCGCTTCCCAACAATCTTCCGATTCAAAGCACGCGTTTCGTTGGCCGTGAGCAAGATGTAGCCGAAGTTAAAAAACTTGTCAGCCGCGATCGCTTGGTGACACTCGTAGGATCTGGCGGGGTTGGCAAGACCCGCATTGCCGCGCAAGTTGGTGCGGATCTGCTTGACCACTATCCTGACGGCGTCTGGTTTGTCGACTTCGCGCCGATCACGGATCCCGAACTCGTCTCAAGCGTCATCGCCCAAGTCCTTGGTATGCCCCAGCAGCAAGGTCGCCGGGTTGACGAATCAATTCCGCCCTGGCTCAAGCGCAAGAAGCTATTGCTGATCTTCGACAACTGCGAGCACGTGATCGATGCGCTGGCTGCGATCGCAGCTGCCATCATAAAAACTGCCCCAGAGGTGCGCATTGTGAACACCTCTCGCCAGGCGCTTGGGATAAGCGGTGAGCAGGTGTTTCGTGTTCCGTCTCTCGACGTGCCTCACAAGGTTACTGACCTGACTCCAGCAGCAGTCGTGGGGTTTGGAGCCGTGGCTCTGTTTCTCGATCGAGCGAAGTTAGTCGATAGCTCGTTTACACTGACCGATAACACAGCGCCTATCGTGGCTGAAATCTGCCGGCGCTTGGATGGCATCCCGCTTGCGATCGAGCTTGCCGCGGCACGCGTGAAGGTTCTGTCTATTCCCAACCTCGCGCAGCGGTTGAACGAGCGCTTCAAGATTCTTACCGGCGGCAGCCGTGATGTGCTGCCACGCCAGAAGACCCTGAGCGCGCTCATAGACTGGAGTTACGATTTGCTCAACTCGCAGGAGCAAATGCTGTTCCTGCGGTTGGGTATATTTGCAGGCGGATTTGGGCTCGACGCTGCCACAGCGGTGTGCGCGGGTGAGGGGCTCGATGAGATCGACATTCTGGATCTGGTCGCGTCGCTCACTGACAAGTCGCTTTTAGTCGCCGACACAACTGGCGAACGAGAGCGTTATCATTTGCTCGAATCTACGCGCGAGTACACGCTGCAGAAACTGGAGGTAGATGAACGAGAACGCCTAGCTCACCGGTATGCCGAGCGTTACGCCGTGAAAGCCCAAGAGGAAGACAAGCGCTACGGCACAGGTTCCACATTTGCCTGGCTTGATGATGTAGAACTGGAACTTGACAACTACCGATCAGTGCTTGAGTGGAGCTTGACGCAGGGACATGATGCAATGTTAGGCGGTGCCATCGCTGGCGCACTGGATCGATTTTGGAAATACCAAGGGCTCTCGGTTGAGGGCCGGTATTGGATCGAATCCGCACTCGAACGCCTTAAGGTTGCCGAACAGTCGCAGATCTCTGCGAGATTGTTGCGCGCGCAAGCCATCTTTTTGCCGGCTAATCGTCAACGCGAGGCCGCAGCGCGAGCGGTCGAAATTTACGAGTCGCTAGGTGACCTCAATGGTGCTGCTCATGCCCGAACGCAGCTTGCGATAGGCATGTATAAAACGGGCCGCCTTGACGAGGCTATGAAAGTCGCCACACAAGCGCTAGCCGTTATGCGGGGATGCAAGGATAATTTTGGCATAGCGAATTCCCTTAGGACGCAAGCCGATGTTGCCTCAGAGATGGGGGAGTTTGCCAAGTCCCGCGATCTATCTGCCGAGGCGCTGGCGATCACGAAAACCGCCGGCAATGAGATTGCGATGGCCGTAAATTTTGCTAGTTTTGCTGAACTCGAGTTTGCAGATGGCCATCCAGAAAAAGCGCTGCAGGCTGTCACTGAAGCCCTAGCGATAGACCAGCGTCGCGGGGTGGATGCGGCGAATCTAGGCACCGACAATATCAACAGTGCGGCATACCGAATCGCACTCAACGATCTCGATGGGGCTTCCGTGTCGGCGCGAGAGGGACTTCGGATAGCTCGCCATGTGCAAAGAGCCGACTTAATTTCAGTTGCATTACAACATTTGGCCTTGCTCGCCGCACTGCAACGTCAGGCGCAGCTTCCCGCACGACTCCTTGGCTACGTCGATACGCAGTTCAAAGCACAAGGATACGAACGAGAGAGCACCGAGAAGTGGGGCCGCGACAAGCTCATGAGCGCGTTGCGCGAGCAGCTGAGTGAAGCGGAAATCGAAAAGCTCGCAGCCGAGGGCGCTGCGTGGTCGGAAGATCAGGCGGTCGAAGAAGCGCTCAAGGTTTAGCGCTCGGCTTGTGATTTTCGAGTACGCGCTACGACACACGCACGCGAGCCTCGCCCTCAAAGCCGGCGTGCCGATCACGACGCTCGCCGCTACGCTCGGTCACGATACAAAAACATTGATGGACGTCTACGGTCACTACATTCCGTCCGCGAAAGACACTGCCCCTAGGGCAATGGAAGCAGCCCTGGCAGGCGTGCCGTAGGGTGGAAAAGAA
>JBPYDX010000008.1:0-5011 GCA_051986115.1 Candidatus Eremiobacteraceae bacterium | reverse complement strand
CGTTTATCTAGCACCATCTGCATTTGAAGTCGGCTTTATTTCGCTGGCACATTCCCCGGCCGATATTAGCGATACGATAGGTGCGGTTGGCGACGCATTGCACAGGCTCACCGAGCGGGCCAAAGTTTAGGTTCCATGAGGACACTGCCGCACAAACCCAAAAAACTGCGCGCATCTGACAATGGGAAGGTGCGAATCCGCAGACGCGGCGCCGTGCGAAGGAGCGGTCTTGTTATTAGCATCCCTCGACTGTTCTTATATCTGCGTGGGCTCGAAGATGCATTACGCGCTGGTGCAAAAGTGTTGACTTCTCGAGAACTAGCAGGCCGGATCGGGCGAGGCATCTCCTCAACGCAAATACGAAAAGACCTCTCCTATTTGGGCAGTTTCGGCAGGCGCGGGCAAGGTTACGACGCAGTCATGCTGGTTAAGAAATTGTCGAGAGTATTAGGCCTAGATCAAGACTGGCGTATTGCGATAGTAGGATTTGGCAACCTTGGGCATGCTTTAGCTACTTTCTTAGAATACCGCGAAGAAAAATTTCACATCGCAGCGATTTTTGAAAAAGGCCCTGGGCTTATCGGCACAACGTGGCACGGCGTGAAGATCAGCGATGCTGACGACATCGGCACGCAGCTGCCTGCCTTGCATTGCGGCATTGGCATCATTGCGGTGCCGGCCGACGCTGCGCAAGCTGTTGCTGAACGAGTAGTCGCTGCAGGCGTCGGGGCGCTCCTTAACTTTGCGCCAACGAACCTTCGTCTTGGGCCGCAAGTTGCGGTGCGCACAATCGACCTCGCATCCGAACTCTCCATTCTTACACACCATCTGTCGTAACACGACGCGCGCGTCCCCAAAAATAACGAGGGATGCCTTGCACGTTTAGGTAAGGCGGATGTGACCATGCCCATCGTGCTGCTAGGCCTCAGTCATCGGACTGCTCCCTCCGAGGTCCGCGACCGGCACACAGTTCCCGCTGATCGCATCGCCGATGCACTGATCGCGTTGAGCGAATATAGCGCAATCCGCGAAGCCGTTATCCTTTCAACCTGCAATCGGCTTGAAGTCTACGCCGATGTCGAGGCGTACGAGAGCGGCATAGCGCAACTCAAAGAATTTCTGACTACCTATCGTGCCATGAAAGTCGAAGACTTCGACAAGTATTTGTATACGATGCTTGGCGCTGAGGCGGTAGAGCAGCTGTATCGCGTCGCCAGCGGCCTCGATTCGATGCTAGTTGGCGAATCGCAAATCATGAGCCAAGTCAAACAGGCCTTGCGCACCGCTCATGATGCAGGCTCCGTCGGCGCGCACCTTGGGCGGCTGTTTCGTACCGCTTTGCAAACTGGCAAGCATGCGCGAACCCGGACCGCAATTGGGCATGACGTTGTGTCGCTCGGTGCGGCTGCAGTGGAGCTTGCGCAACGTCATCCGGATATTGTCAAGGCTCGTTGCCTAGTACTCGGTGCCGGAAAAATGGGATCGGCTGTGGCGAAGCATTTGGCAGCGCGCGGCGCGACAAGCGTCACCGTTGTCAATAGGACTCTGCGACGCGCGCAGGCACTTGCCAACCAGATCCAAGGAGCGCGTGCGTGTAGCTTGCATGACTTGCCGCAGGCGCTCAAGTGTGCCGATCTCGTCATTACCGCAATCGGGTGTGGCGAGTTTCTTGTTACCGAACCTATGCTGCGTGAAAGCATGGCCGAGCGTTCTCGTGACGAGATGCTTATCGTCGACATTGGCGCTCCGCGCGACGTTGATCCAGCTGCAGCTTCTGTAAGCAGCGCCGTCATCTACTCCCTTGAGGACCTGCGTGATGTCGTCAACCTGACACTTGAGGCGCGCAAAGCAGAAATTCCCGCCGTTGAAAAGATCATTGCGGCGCAAGTGGCAGCCTACTTGGAATGGTACCGCACGCGACGGGCAGCACCGCTCATTGCTTCGTTGCGGCGAAAAGCTGAGGCAATTCGTCATAGCGAAATTGAACGACTCTTCGCGCGACTTCCCGAGCTTGACGTGCGCCAGCGCGATCTCGTCATCGCAGCAAGTGTTACCATCATCAACAAGCTGCTGCACGCGCCGGTAACGAAGTTGCGTCAGGACATTGGCGATCGAGCTATCGATGAGACAGCGATCGAGGAAGCGCTGCTTGACGTCGACGCCTTTAGCGATCGCTTGCAACGCCAGCTCGACGCGCACACGGCACCGCTTCTCGGCGATACGCGACACGACTAAACCGCTCAGCGGCATTCGCGTTTTAGTTACTCGGGCGCCAGACCAAGCCCCCGAGCTCATCAGGTTACTCGAAGAACGTGGAGCGGAGGTCAAAAGCCTTCCGCTCATTCGCATTGGGCCCCCGCCAAACCAACAAGAGCTGCAAGCGGCAATTAATGACATAGAGCGATATGCCTGGGTCGTGTTCACGAGCGTTCATGGTGTCGAAGCGTTCGCGCGGCGAGTAAAGCGGTCGTTGCCGGAAACAGTACAAATCGCGGTCATCGGACCATCAACGCAAGCCGCGCTGCACGAACATCTAGGTAGAAGCGCAAATCTGATGCCCGAGGTGTACTCAAGCGAGGCGCTCGCCGAGGTTTTGCGCGCGCGCGTGCCCGCACACAGTAAAATGCTCCTTCTCACGGCACGCGATGCTCGCCCAGTTCTCGAGAGTCAACTCCGTACAGCTGGCTATGACGTTAGGAAAGTTGATGCCTACACTACTGTGCAACAAGCGCCGGGCGATCTGGTCGAGCGGATCGCACAATGTGATGTTATCACGCTTGGCTCACCCAGCGTCGTCCACGCTCTCGTAGGCGCGCTTGGCGAGCGAGAAGCAGCGAAGAAACTTCGCGGGAAGCTACTTGCCTGCATTGGACCGGTGACGCTGTTTGAAGCCCGCGAGCGCGGGTTACATGTCGAGGTCGCCCCCGAATCGGCAACCTTCGCAGCATTAGTGGATGCCTTAAGCCGCTATTACGAAGGCATCTTCTAGCTGGGCTGACGCACGCAAACGCGCAAGCGTAAGCGCGCTCACAGCCTTCTCAAGGAAAACCAATCAACGCCGATGAGTCTAATAAGAGCCACCGAGCTCAATTGTCGCGGCTGGCAGCTCACTTATTTTTGTTTGGAGGAGAACCCCAATCATGGCCCTTGAGGTCAAGTCCACTGCACCCGCAACGAGCATCAGCGAAGGCGCGAAAGCAGACGCGACAGCAAACGGCGCGCCTGCTACGAATTCCCAAGGGCAGGCTGCTCCTTCAGCAAATGCCGTCGCGCAGCTAAGTCCTCTCGAAGAATTGGTGCAAGCGGCGCTTGGCCGAAAAGAGCGTCCGAAACCTTGGGCCGATGTAACATCATACCCATGGAACGATGAAACATTTTCGGCGCGATTCGTGCGCCGAGCGAATTACCAAGAACTCTACGGCATGAAAGAAACCGGCGAAGAGGTAGACGAACTCATCAGCCTTTTGAACATTCGCCCGAAGGCGCGCGTCCTCGATATTTGTTCAGGCAACGGCAGACATGCGATCGCTCTCGCGCTTCGCGGCTGCAAAATGACTGGCATCGATATCGGGGCAGGAGCTGTGAACCTTGCGCGCGAGACGTCGCGCAATCTCGGGCTGGCTGTCGACTACCGCCAAGTTGATGCGCTTAGCATCGCATTCGACGATGCCTACGATGCGGCGTTCCTTGTCTGTGCAGGGCTCTCAGATTTTAGCCCTGCGACTGCAAAAGAATTTCTGACGCGAATCGAGCGCGCGCTCGTTCCCGGCGGCATGTTTGTCGCCGAATTCCTCGATGAAGCGTCCGTGAAGCCGAGCGACGTGCGCACCTGGCGTTTTGTGCCGGCTGAAGCTTCGCTGTTCATCGATTCAGGGCACTTGCAACTCGACGAACGGCTTTACGACAGCGACGCTAAAGCCGAGGTTATCCGCTCCTACATTGTGTCGAGCGACGGCCGGATGCGCGAGTTTGCGCGCTGCCGCCAATATTATAAAGAAGAAGAAATAAAGGGGCTGCTCAGCGCAGCGTCGTTGCAAACTGTCAGCTTCAACATAGGCAGCGCACCCGGGCTCAAGAAGGTCGTCGCCAAGAAGAGCTAGGCCTTTTCAGGGTAGCGTCTTAGCGTAGCACCGCTGGGTTCGGCAAGGCCGAACCCACGTATTTAAAACTGCCGCCAGTAACTTTATAGAAATAGAGATTAGGATCTGACGGGTCGCCGTTATTGCGAAATGAAATGTCGCCAATGACGGTCGGAAACACGCCGCTCGAAAGTTGTCGAATGATAGCCTGCTTATCCCCGCTGCGGCTTTGAATAGCGGCATCGATTGCTATTTGCGCGGCCACATAACCAAAGAGTGCATAGGCGGAGAGCCGGCCGTGCTTTTGTTCGTAATGTTCGCGGAAGGTCTGAGCTGTTGGTATGAAGTCTACCGGCGGCACGCAGGCCCCGACCAGCATACCATCCGCAGCTGCCTTGAAGTCTTTGTTTTGCATCAAAGCATCGCTATAAAAATTGCTCGTGCCGAGTACTGGAGCCGTGACCCCGCCTTTACGCAGCGCGATGAGTACCTTTGCCATCAAATCACCCCGCCCGGTAACGTACATGTAGTCGGGCGCAGCCGCGGCAACTTTTGTCACGATGTCCTTGAGATCTTTGAGATCGACGTCAACCGAATAGTCTGTTACGGTCATCGACTTGTTGCTGGCCGCGTAGTTAGCAAAACTTGTTGCCGTGTCGTTGCCATAATCGTTTTGCTCCCAAATGACTGCCACTTTGGAAGGCTTGAGGTTGCGTTCCAGATAGCGAGCCGCAAGCGCACCCTCCATGGTGTCCGGCGCGCAAACGCGAAAGGTATTATTGTACCCCTGCGTCGTCAGTGCTCCGAGCGACGCAGTTGGAATGATCAGCGGCATATTAGCTTCATGGTACACATGCAGCGCGAGAAAGGTTTCTTGGCCGCCGATGTGTCCAATGGTAATGACGTTCTTCGTATCGACAAGCACAAACTGG
>JBPYDX010000007.1:0-6894 GCA_051986115.1 Candidatus Eremiobacteraceae bacterium | reverse complement strand
GGCTTGATTGGCGGCTCGGACATCGGGTGTGGATGGATGACCTACTCGAAGCCGATGAGGCCCTCAGTGTAGGCAACTGGCAACGCATAGCAGGTATCGGCTCCGATCAGGCGGCCTATCCGCGCATTTACAATCCTGTGCGCCAAGCGCAGCTCTTCGACTCGCAGGCCACATACGTGCGCCGCTATTGCAAGGAACTGGCGAAGCTGCCGACGCGAGCTGCGCTCGCGCCGTGGGAAATCGGCAAGCAACAACAAATCGAACTTGGCTTCTTTACGCCACAGCAATATCCGGCGCCCATCGTTGATCACGAGACCGTCGCGCGTGCATTTCTCGCGAAGTACCAAAGCTTTCGCAGCCGCGCATCGTAAATGCAGGGACGCTCAAGGTCCGAGCGAAGCGGCGCGTAGATGATGCGCCAGCGTCAGGCGACAGTAGCGGCGAGGAGCGAGGTGCAGGCGCTCACGCAGCGGATCGATCGACTTGAATCTTTATTTGCGATTACGAGCCGGTCGCTGGTTCGTGCGAAATATGCCGTCCTTGACCGGCTCTACCAACAGACACTGCAAGGCCGCATCTTGACTTGTCTTATTTGTGGCTACCAAGCACCGCGCGAAGCGTATGCGACCCGTGTTTCAGATTGTCAGTTCGGCGGCGGGGCACTCGAGCGCTACGAATGCCCACAGTGCGGCGCTTTGTTTGGTCCTATGAAAGTGCTCGATCTTCCGAACGATGAGCTGATGGACGAATACCGGCTGCTCTACGCCACCTACGCAGAAGCAGATCCAACGGAACGCGAACTACGAACGTTCCACTCGCTCGCGCCCCGAAAAGAAGGACGTTATCTCAACTGGGGATGTGGCGCCGACACGAAGACAGTGGGCCTGTTGCGCGCTGCCGGTTGGGACGTTTGGGGTTACGAACCAGCAGCGCCGCAGACTGCTAACTTCATTCTACGCGACCGGGGAGCATTATCGGAGAAGTTCGACGGCATCTTTTCGAACAACGTAATCGAACATTTCACACAGCCGGTCGAACAGTTTAAGGAGTTTGGAGAGCTGCTCAAACCCCGCGCCGCCATGGCGCACGCGACGCCTTGCTATGAGTATCTCTATCACAACACCAGATTCCACACAATCTTTTATTTGGGAAAATCATTGGATACGCTAATACAAAAGACAGGTTTCCGTATTGAAAGCCGGCAAGCCGAAGGCGACTACATGAATGTCGTCTTTCGCCACGTCGCACCAGGGGACTGATTGTGAAACCGTTACGCGATTCGCTGCGCAGCTTGCTCGGGCGTGCAAACCAAGAGCAACCTACTGTTTCGCGCGAATCGGCAAATACTGGCGCCTCGCCCGAGCCCCGCGTGGTGCGTCTCAACGACGCGGACGCGCTTGTCAGAACACCATTTGGTTGGATGCTCGTCCCCATCGAAGATCCGCTCTTGCTGCGATGTATGACCAATGGTGGGGTGCTCGAACCCGGCACGACGCGGGTGCTGACAGCGCTCATCCGTGAAGGTGATACGGTCGTTGACGTTGGCGCGCATATTGGTTTATTGAGCGTACCGGCTGCACAAGCAGTTGGTGAAACTGGCAGGGTTATCGCTTGCGAGCCGCTGCCACGCCTGCGCGAGCTCCTGCGACGCAACGTGTATATCAACGCTTTGGGCGATCGGGTGGCAATTGAAGCGTGTGCGTGCGGCGAACAGTCTGGCTTGGCAACCATTCACATCGGTCAGGTCCTAGGGCACAGCTCGCTCGTACCGCTTGAAGAAGAGACGACGACGCTCGAAGTGCCGGTGCGTTCGCTTGACGAGATCGTAGCAAGTGGTCAGCGCATTGCTCTGATAAAAATTGATGCTGAAGGTTTCGAACTGGAAGTCCTCGCGGGCATGCGCCGAGTGTGCTTAGAGAACCCGCAGCTCGCGATCATCGTGGAATTTGGGCCTAGCCATCTACGACGCGCAAACATTGCGGTCAGCGAGTGGATCGGCGCATTTACAAGAGTCGCGCCGAAAGTCTACGAAATCGACGAGATGAGTGGGCGCTGCTCGCCGTTGCGCCACAGTGGTCTCGATGAGGTTGTGTCGATGAATCTGCTGTTCTTGCGCCAACCGGAAAGTTGTTATCCGGCTGTCGAATTTCGATGAGGAACCATTCTAACGATGATAGTAGCGTCAAAGCAGTTCGCGCAGGCATTCGTCTGCGTCGGGTGCTCATCGCCGAGTTCGTGATCGCGCCCGCTGCGAAAGCGCGGGCTAAAGCGGGTGGTCTTTACGCTGTTGCGCGCTGGTTGCGCTCGTTAGGTTCAAAAGCCGGGTCGCATGGCTAAAGAGCGCGCCGTGATCATCGGCGCGGGATACCATTCGAAGGTCGTGCTCGAAGCGGTGTGGGCACTGAACGCTTACGACGTGATTGGATTGGTCGACCCCAAACCGCTTGCGCCCTCGCTCGGGGGCGTCGCTGTTTTAGGGGGCGACGAGCTCATGCCAAAATTGCGCGATCAAGGAATACGAATCGCCGTGCTTGGCATTGGTGACAACAGCTTGCGACAACGGCTGGCAGAACAGGCACTGTCGCTTGGGTACGATTTACCACCGATCGTACATCCTCACGCATCGATCTCTCCCAGTGCAAAAATTCTCGATGGTGCGGTCATCATGGCTCGCGCAGTTATCGGAACGCAGACTTTGATTCGCGAGTTTGCAATCGTGAACACTGGCGCAATCATCGATCACGACAATGATATCGGCAAGGCGGCTCACATCGCGCCTGGCTGTGCGCTTGCGGGCTGCGTGCACATTGGAGCCTGCGCGCTCATCGGCGTGGGCAGCGCCATCCGGCCAAAAATCACCGTCGGGGCGCATGCGATTGTGGGCGCCGGCTCGGCAGTTGTAAGTGATATCGGCGACCACGCATGCGTGGGTGGCGTGCCAGCTCGGCCACTGAGTAAGTCTGGCAGTACCGTCTCGTGAAGTTAGGCTTGGTCTCATCGTGCGTCCCCCTGATTCCTGGTGGTGGGCGCAACATTGTTGACTGGCTACAAGCAAAGCTCATCGAGTATGGGCACCGCTCCGAAATTGTGTACATTCCGAACACCGACGATCCAGACACGATCATCGAGCAAATGGCTGCCTTTCGGCTCCTCTCACTTGACAATTACTTCGATCGAGTCATCACCTTTCGGCCGCCGGCGCATGTGGTACGCCACCCGCACAAAATTGTTTGGTTCATCCATCATATTCGTTTTTTTTATGACCTTTGGAATAGCGAGTACTATCCAATTCCTGATCTGGCTCCTTGGCGCGAGCTGCGCGCTGCCGTCATCCGCGCCGATACTGCAGCACTCAGTGAGGCGCAAAAAGTGTTTACCAACTCGAAAGTCGTGGGTAACCGCTTGAAAACCTACAACGGTATTGATAGCGAAGTGTTGTACCCGCCAATTTTGCAGGCCGATCTTTTCCAAGCTGGTGAATATGGCGATGAGATCGTGTGCGTTTCACGCATGCAACTACACAAACGTCAGGATTTGCTCGTTGAAGCCATGCACCACACCCGTACCGGTGTGCGCTTGCGTCTGTGCGGTGACAGCACGAGCGAGCAGTACGTCCAAAGCCTGCGGGAAATGGTCGAGCGTTGGTCGCTTGGCGACAAGGTGACCATCGAAAACCGTTGGATCAGCGAAGACGAGAAGGCCAAGGTGTTATCATCCGCGTTGGCCGCGGCATATGTTGCACACGATGAGGACTCGTACGGCTATTCAACTATCGAAGCCGCACAGGCGGCTCGCTGCACGGTAACGGTTAGCGACGCGGGCGGCGTATTGGAGTTTGTCCTCGACGGCGTCAATGGCTATGTGACCGCGCCGACCGCGGCAGAATTGGCCCAAGCCTTTGACAACCTGTATGCCGACCGTCAGAAGGCTCGTGAAATGGGAGAAGCAGCTAGGCACAGGTTGAGCGAGCTTGGTATCAACTGGGAGACAGTGCTGGCAAAACTGCTTTCGTAGGCTACGAAAGTGATTGCGCGCTTTGCTGCGAGAGCGCGCTACTCAACGAGCCGACAACCCTATCCATTTCTTGTGCGGACAGCATAGGAAAACTCGGCAACGAAATACCTCGCGCAGCGAGGTCTTGTGCCACAGCGAACTGCTGGCCGTTGTTATACATCGGCATCTGATGTGCGCAGTAAAAGACAGGGCGGGTTTCGATGTTTTCGCGGTCCATGTGAGCCATAACGGCATCCCGATCGCAACCTGCCGGCAGCAACGTGCTGACCATCCAATGTGAGCTTGTTGTCCCAGGCGATAGGTGTTGAAAAGTCACAGGCGCGTCTGCAAGCAGCCTGCGGTATTGTTGGGCGATATCGTTTTTGCGCGCTAAGAGCTGCGCGACGCGCTCCATTTGCGCAACGCCGATAGCTGCTTCGATGTTTGTCATGCGATAATTAAAACCGAGTATCTCGTGCCAATAGCGGCGGGTCAGCGATTGTCCTTGCCCCTTCGTTTGGCGCAAGCGTGCGGCAAGTGCGTCGTCATTTGTGATCACCATGCCGCCTTCGCCGGTAGTAACTGTCTTGTTACCGAAGAAGCTCAGGGTCGCAACGTTACCGAACGTACCGACGTGCTTACCTTCGATGCGCGAGCCTAACGCTTCCGCGCAGTCCTCGATAACACGTAACCCGCGAGCCTGCGCAATCTTGGTAATGGCGCGCATGTCGCAGGGAGCGCCATAGAGATGTACTGGCATGATGGCTTTCGTGCGGGCTGTGATGCGCCGCTCGAGATCGCTTGGGTCTAGATTCCAGTCCCCGACTCGCGAATCCGCAAAGACGGGCGTCGCTCCCGTTTGCGCGATCGTATTGACGGAGGCAATATACGTAAATGTGGGGACAATGACTTCGTCGCCGGGTCCAATGTCAAGGCAATGCAACGCAAGGTGGAGAGCGACCGTGCCATTGCAAACGGCAATCGCGTGTTTGGCGCCAGTCTCGCGTGCCACAGCGTTTTCGAATCGTTGAATAAACTCACCGAGCGAAGATATCCAGGTGCTATCCATGCACTCGAGCACGTAGCGCCGTTCATTACCAGAGAGGTCGGGGCGGTAGACTGGAATCCGCGACGCGGTCATAACGATTGTGGATTCTCACAAGCGGTCGCATCACCTATGGTGGCCGAGTTCTGGAAAGGTGACGCGTCCTCGAAAATCGACAGTGATGACGCAACGCGTGCGACAGCTGGATCGAGCGCTGTGACGCCAAAAGTTCCAAGTGTTCTGCCTAACGCTTGTCCCGCCAGTACCGTAGGTCTCGCCGCAAGCGTTTCATCTATCAAAGGCAACAATTCATCGACGTAGCGTTTGGCCGTGTGCACCTGCACACAGTACTCGCGTGCGCGGCGGCCCATTTCGGCGGCCGCCTTTGGGTTATCAAGCACCCACTCGAGATGAGCAGTGACGTCGGCAGATTCGTTTCCTGGCGCGCACGGGAGCAGCAATCCCGCGGGTACTTCCGCGTAAGCGGCGTGATTTGAGACGAGCGTCGGTCGAGCCGATTGCATAGCTAACAAAAGCGAAGCGGATGCACCTTCAAACGCGGGGTAGCGCAGACAGGCGATAACGTCGACATTGCTTAGGCTTTCATGCAGCTGTTCGTCGCTCACCCAGCCGCTAAATGAGGGCGGCTGCAATCGATTGGCTGCGCAGAGTGATCGCAGCTTTCGTTCCTCCTCGGGGTCGGTCTCGCCGATGAAGTGATAGCGCACGCGCTCTCGTAGCCGAGGTGAGCTCGCGATGGCGGCGATAACCTGCTCCACGCGTTTGTTGGGATTTCCCAGTCCGATCGTCGCCACAGAGAGCTCTGCCTGGCTGATAGGGCGCGGCAGCGGGAAATCGCCGCATTCAAACGCCATCGGAATGACCGCGACCGGACCAGCGCACGCGCTGCGAACCCTGTCGGCATAGTGCTGCGCGTGGACGACTGCGCCTGCAACACCGCTCGCATAAAATTCCAACATGGGTCGCGTTGTGGTCACGCTCTCAAGGTCAGCCAAGAATATCTCGCCTGGCGCAACGGTTGTCTGACCGTACGTTGCGGTGGCCATGCGCCGCAAGCTCACTTCACCATTTGCCGTGGTGCATGCCCATCCGCCGGCCAAGTGGGCCAGCACGCTATCGTGAAAAATTCCGATAGCGCCGAAGAATTCGAAATTGTGAATCATACCCCCGTGAAACGGGTAGTGATTGCCGAAATTCGCGATGATGGCATCAACGTTGCGAAAGTCTTCAAACGGTACTTCCTGCCAGAATCGAATCGGCACCTGAGCAGCTCGCGCAGGGAGTGCGGCCGCTTGATCGATCTCCGTGCGTACAACTTGCACGTCGTGACCGCGCGCGCACAGTTCCGCCACGATGTCGCAACCGAACTTTGCGATCGCCGAGAATTCATTCCAAGGACCAGCCCAAATGAATCGCATGATTATGCGAGCAGCTTACTGATGGTGGCTGGCCAGTTGAGCCCCTTGGCTTCGATATCGTTTCGTGCCTGGGCTCCCATCTTTGCAGCCGCCCCTGGGTTGCGCGTGATGCGGCGTAATGCAGCACCTAAACTTTGCGCAGTGGGTCTGACAATCAGCCCAGTTTTTCCGTGGCGCACTGCCTCGAGGACGCCGCCAGAGTCTGAGGTTGTGATAACCGGCTTGCCTGCCTGGAATGCCTCCATGGTCAGATAGCCTACCGAGTCTTCATCGTAGGGCAAATACGCCACCGCAGCACAGCGATTAACGAGCGTTGCAAGCTCGCCACGAGAGAGTAATCGCAAATCAAGCTGCACGCGGTCGTCGAGGCCTTCGGCCGTGACGAGCTCACGTAAAGCTGCGGCGTCATCAGGACTA
>JBPYDX010000006.1:0-6536 GCA_051986115.1 Candidatus Eremiobacteraceae bacterium | reverse complement strand
ACGGACTGGCCATATGGGTACGGCTTCGGGCTTGGTCTCGATCGCGTCAACGGCCACCGTGAGGTCGTGCACGAAGGTGAGTGGACCGGTTTCGCCGGCGAAAACGCCACTTTCCCGGACGATGGGTTTGACATCGTGATGCTTGCCAACACCGACGGTTTTGCTGAAGACGGTCTCAAACGTAAGATTTTTCGGCTTTTCTATCCGGCGCAACTTTGAGCGGCGCAGTTTTCCCAGCTAAATCTCAGGGCCCCTCGCAAGAACCAAGCTTGCAGCCCAGAACAATAAACGTGTGATTCGACGAACTTGGCTTGCCGGTCTTGGTCTTGCGGCGCTTGCCGCCTTGGGCGCGGTGGCAGTGTACCTCGTTGCAGCTTGGGCACTGTCAGTCGCCGCGCCAAACATGTGGTTGGATGCAAACGTTCGGGCGCGCATGGCAGACGATATATCCCACACGGCTGACCGCCTGAGCGCGCAGCACGAATCGACGCAAGCCATCGCGCAAACAATTTTCTCACGAATCGCGGGCACAAACGCCTACAATGCAGTGGTCGTCGACGATTCAGGCAAAGTGCTTGCAGGCGATTCAAAGCTTTTGGCCGATCGGCCCGGCGGTCTGCCGCTCCCACCCCCGCCGCCACCCGAGCCCCAGAACCGCTCCCACGAGTTTCGTGGATTTTTGTACGCGTCGCATCCACCCATCTCTCACGGCATCACCTACGTACGAACTCCCTTGAGCACGCTCGTATCGCCTACATCGATTGTTCGCATCGACGGCGCGTGGGTGATCTTCCAGCCGTCGCACGACGCGCTGACCAACATCCAACAGCTTCAAGGGTGGATTGTCTTCGCGCTGGTCATCGTGACATTTGTGCTCGTGTGGCTTCTCGCACGGCGCATGCTCTTTGATGCGGTGCGGCCCATGGATCGTTTGCGGCAAGCACTGCTTCGCCTTTCGCAAGGCGACTATGCGCGTTTTGAAACACTCAGCTCCCGAGATGATGTCGCCGGCGAATTAGTTGAAGCCTATAATGCGGCCGCCTCAGAGATGGCAACCGCATCTCGCCAGCGCAACGAAATCGTTACCAACATGCAGCATTTCGTGGCCGACGCTGGTCACGAGCTGCGCACGCCGCTGGCAGTCATCATGGGTTATGTGCAGCTTCTGCGCCAAGGGGGCCACGCCAATGACGCGATGACGGCGCAAGTCTTTTCCGAAATTGACGACCAGGGCAAGCGCATGAGCACGCTCATTCAGAAACTGCTGCTGTTGACGCGCTTAGATAGCCAAGAGCCGCAGGATGTCAAGATCATCGACGCAGCCGATGTGGCCGAGAACGTCGTCGGTTCGTTTCGACCGCTTTCCAACGGCGCGACGTTGCTGGTCGACGTTCAAAAAAATGCTTTTGTGCAAGTCTCAGAATCAGAGCTGCATGAGGCAATCGGCAATCTTATTGATAACGCGCTCAAATACGCGCCAGGGTCGCACATTGCGACCCGCGTTCGGGCTGACGGCAATTTCGTTACCATTGCCGTCGCAGATGATGGTCCCGGCATGAGCCCAGATGTGCGCGCACGCGCGTTCGAGCGCTTCTCGCGCGGCGAAAGCGGCGGTTCTATAACTGGTTCCGGGCTCGGACTTGCGATTGTCGACCGCGCCGTGCAGCGCGCTGGTGGGTCGGTATCCTTGCAGACATCATTGGGCAACGGTACGACTGTGGAACTGCGCTTGCCGGCCTGGCACGGCCAAACCAATTAGAAAGCTGGCGCTCACCATAATTTCATAGCTTTCTCAGGGGCGTTTGAGCAAGACCCCCTATACTCGTGACGTGGCGGCGAATGACACCGATTCGCCGCCCACTCTTCGGCAAGAAGACCAATCGAGAAAGCACGAACGACGATGCCTCCGGTAGACACCACAGCCCACCGTACTCCGACCCTCGTGTTCGACGAAGTGCTCGATGCCGCCGCTTGCACCGCGATGCGCCGCTTTCAAAGACGCGCTCAGCGTGCGCCGCACAGCAATGCCGCGCTCGACCTTCGTCGCACTCGAGCCGTCGCGTCGAGTGCGTGGGGAACAATCGTCAAGGCTATTCGCGATCTTCGCCGCAGCGGCCACGAAGTAACAGTGGTGGCGGGCGCTCGGCTGCGCGGGCTGTTAGAACTCTCTGGCGTGTTCAATCACGCCCACGTGATTATCGTTACCTAAGCTTACTTTTCGCTGCGTAAAGAATAGCCGGCGCCACGAATCGTGTGGATCAACCGCTTGGCAGCATCCGAATCGACCTTCGCGCGCAAATACGAGATGTAGGTCTCGACGTTACCAACCTCTCCCTCGAAGTCTTGGCCCCACACTTGCGTAAGAAGTTCTTCCTTGCCAAACACCCTGCGCGGTTCGCGCATGAGCGTGACGAGCAGCGTGAACTCTTTATTGGTTAGCGCAATGGTTCTTCCGTTACGAGTGACTTCGCGCGTCTTCAAATTGACTGAGAGATCTTCGTAGCGAAGAAATTCCGGATTAGAGATGTGGGGCCGCCGCAATGCCGCCTCCAAGCGGCTGACGAGCTCCACGAACGCGAATGGCTTGGGTACGTAGTCATCGGCACCGAGCGTAAGACCTGTGACCCGGTCGTTGGTCTCAGATTTGGCCGACAGCATGATGACCGGCGCTTGGGTCTGGCGGCGGATTAGCGGTAACAGCGAGAAGCCGTCGGCAAAGGGCATCATAACATCCAATACGATGGCGTCGGGTTGCCACTCAGCAATGACTCCTTCGATTCCCCGGCCATCGGGCAGCAATCGTACTGCGTATCCTTGCTGTTCGAGTCCCAGACGCAGCATATCGCGCATCGAGCGCTCGTCATCCACGACTAAAATCTTTGAGTTTTGCGGCACAAACAGAGTATACGCCGCTAACTTTAAGAAAGCCTCAGAAGGGGTCTAGGCCTCATCACAAATTAACCCAGCAAACCCGCGTCAAGCCTGATTTCTAAGCCCTCTCAAAGGCTCGCCGGGTAGACTAAACCGTGTGATAAAGGTTTCGGTGATGTTTCAGCCACGTTGGTTTCGGCGCATTTTGGCTATCAAGCTAGCCGCCTCGCTCATCGCAGGCTGCCTAGCGCTGGCGTTCGTGCCCACCGCCGCGACAGCACAAAACGACGAAGGGCAGATCACGATCATCGTTACCGACTCGGCAACAAAGCAGCCCGTCGGCCTTGCTCGCGTGTTGCTTGACGGCCCGGTCATGACAAGTGAGCTCACGACGAGCGACGGCAAAGTTATCTTCCGCGACGCACCTACCGGAATGTATACCGCACGCGTCGGCAAGTCCGGATATCAGGCGGTGACGACAGCCGCCTTTGAGTTGCAAGATGGCAAAGCAGTCGACGTTGACGTGCAGCTTGCGCAAGTTGCTTCCGGTGTCAAATCACTTGGCAACATCACCGTAAAATCTAGCGCAACGATTGCCAGCCAAAGCGTCTCCCAAGACAGCACGATTCGAAAACTCTCACCCACGCTCAACGACGCACTGAACAAGCTGTCGGGTGTCTCGGTCAACACTGACTCGGCAAGCGATGATGCGGCCGAAACGATCTCGCTTGAAGGTCACGATCCGTCGCAAACGGCGGTCATGCTCGACGGCATCCCGCTCAACGCACCAGGAAGCGCTGCAGACTTGCGCTCCATTACATCAGATCTTTTCAGCGGCGCATCGGTGAGCTTCAGTCCCGTTGCGGGCGCGCTTGGCGGCTCTGTCAATTACCGCACGCTCGAGCCCACGCGCGCGTGGCAATTTGGCATTAGTCAAATGTTCGGTACGCTCAGCAACTCCGCGACCATTTTTTCGGCTCAAGGAACATCTGGAGACATTGGGCTTGCCTACGTCCAGTCGATGCGTTCCAGCGACAATCAGCTCGCCGGACAAAAATACCTCGACACGAGCGGTTTTGACTACGTCCACCAAGGCGCGGTGCAGACCGATGGCAATCTTATTAAACTTCGCGCCCTCTTGGGCGGAACGCAGACGCTCAGCGCGATGTTCTTGTCGTCATCCGGTTACAACGATGCGCTGTGCACCGTCTACAACGGCGTCTTGCCGTGCGGTTATGGCCCTGACAACGCCAACTATCGCCACCTTTCACTCGAAACACTGAGCGACACCGCGCTCATCGGTATGACGAGCGTCCAGTTGTCGCTCTACGGCTCACAAGTGCGCAGCGATCGCAATCTTCTTAACCGCTACATCGATAGCGTGTATTCGCCGTTTGGAACACAAACCACCGGCAATACAAGTGGGGCAGCGCTCAACGCCGTTTTGCCCTCGCGCGAACGGCACACGATTTCTTTCCAAGCCAACGTGCAGTCGGCGAATTCGCAGTCGGTGCCGCTTGTGCCCAGCGCTGCGCTGTTCTCCGAAGGGCAAGCTAACACGTCGTATGGCTCGTTTACGATCACCGATGCGATCCACTCCAATGACCGTCTGAGTTTAGGAGAGCATGTCGGCATTGCGAATGCGAACCACACGAGCTCATCGCTGCTTGCCGGCTTCAACGCGCAGTGGCTGCCCAATGCGCAAGACGCATTCGTGGGATCACTCGATTACGGAAACAACGGCGCCGGCCCCGCGCGCTTTGGCGTGCTTTCCGACCCTGCTTCGTTGCAGTTTGATTGTGCAAACAATCTCGCTTATGGGACCGGTCCGGGCTCAAGCCCAACGGGGTCAACCGGATTGACCGCGCGCGCAACGTGGCAACATCGTTTTGGTTCGATCGGTGAGTTTTCAGCCTCAGCGTATCACCAAAATCAGAATGATACGCTCATCAATGCTTTGGTGAATGGCTCAGCGTTGCCGCCAAGCTATTTTCCGCCCGGCTATTTCGATGCCGCGCAAGCCGTCTATCAGTCAAGCGGTGGTTGTGGCGTTCCAACTGCGCTCTTTGGGCCAACCAACTTGTATCTCAACGTGCCCGTCAGCGGCGTCAACATGATTTACGAGGGAATTCAACTCGCCGGAGACTTCAATGTAACCCGCAGCCTGGCTGCGGAACCCTTTTACAACACGCAAGTCGTCAAGCCGATGACCTCAAACCCGCTGTTTGATAATGCGTATTCGCCAATTATCACTGGGTCGCAGCTGCCTGGCGTGCCGCTGCAGCAAGCCGGTATAACGTTTGACTATCGCACGCCACGTTCGGCTGTGGAGTGGTTGGGCGACGCGCGATATGTCAGCCCCGGCAATCGCAACTATCTGCCAGGCTATGTTACAGCCGATGTCGGGGTCGGCGTTGACTTCACGCACGGTTCGCTGACTGCCTCATGGACGAACATCTTTAACAAGTTTGGCTATGAGTTTGCGTCATCGTCGTACGCAGTTGGCGTTCCAACGGTTGACTCGGGCGCGCTCCCAGAAATTGCGCGGCCGCTCGCGCCGCGCCAACTGCTCTTTACTTACGCTGTGAAGATGGGCTACGGCCAAGGCCAAACTGCAGTCACAGCGCCGCGCACCGCTGCGCCGAGCTCCCCCTCAGGTGGAGGCCCAGGATTTGGACCGGGCGGAGGAGGCGGCGGTGGTCGTGGAGGCGGATTTTTTGCAAGCGCACCGAGCTTACCATCAACTGCCCCAAGCGATCCGTTTGCAGTGCAAACAAGTCGTCAAAGCTGCAGTTCGCAAAACGTGACGACGGCGACGGCAACGCTGAGCGCAATGAAAGCATACGTCGCCGCTGTCGAAGCGCAAAAGACGACCACTGGTTATCCGGCTGCATTGTCGCCGCAGCCTCCGGACGTGCCGGGCTTCACGGTCGCTTATCACCCATTGCAAACGACCTATGCTCTCACGTTTACGCCGCAAACGTTTGCCGCCATGCGAGGCTTCTTTGGATGCGCGTCCATTCATATCGGCACAAAGGATCAGGCGCAGGCGCTGCATCTCTACGTGCCCGAAGCAAGTTCGTTTTTCCGCAATCCGCTTGCGTACACGCCGGCTGCCGGGCTGTATATCGTTCGTCAGCCGCAAGTCGCAGGTCAAGAACAATTCCGTGTCTACAAACTGCCGACGTCGCCCCCGGAACAACCGCTAAGCGTGCTTGATTCAGATCGCTGCACGAACGATCTCAAACCTGTTGCGCAACAGTTGTTGTCGTCGCTTGCGCAGTACGTCAGTGAAAAAAGTGCGGGTCAGGCTTCACCCGCCCAACCCAGCGGGTGGACCGTGACGCCGCACACAGCGTCTAAGGGATACTGGTTGGAACTGTTACCGCAAGCGCCCGTCGCGATTCCAGCGCTGTTGAACTGCGCGCGCATTTCAGCGGGATCGCAACAAGATATTGCTGCCACGGGTTTAGGTGCCGCGCCGCTGCCATCGCTCAACTTCGCGCCTGCACTCGGACTCTACATCGAACGGCGACAACCTCAACCGCAGCCGGGTCCAGGTTCGCCGAACGGGGGATAACATAGTTTAATCGAAGTAAAAGTAACCGTTCCACGGGCTTCTCAAGGTCTTCTCAGCCGCTCGTGCTATACTGTCCCATTGAACG
>JBPYDX010000005.1:0-5918 GCA_051986115.1 Candidatus Eremiobacteraceae bacterium | reverse complement strand
TTCATGATCTCGCAAATCTCTTCGAAGTGCGTGTACAGAAAGTTCTCTTGGTGGTGCAGCAAGCACCATTGTGCGAGGATAGAACCGCCTCTTGAGACGATGCCTGTGACGCGATTTGCAGTTAGCGGCACGTATCGCATCAGCACGCCGGCGTGAATGGTAAAATAATCTACGCCTTGCTCGGCTTGTTCGATGAGCGTATCTTTGAAGATCTCCCAATTGAGGTCGGCAACCTTGCCATTAACTTTTTCCAGCGCCTGGTAGATAGGCACCGTGCCTATCGGCACGGGCGAGTTGCGCAAAATCCACTCTCGTGTTTCGTGGATGTGTTTGCCGGTGGAAAGATCCATGACCGTGTCGGCGCCCCAGTGGGTCGCCCAAGTCATCTTCTCGACTTCTTCTTCGATGGATGAGCTGACGGCCGAGTTGCCGATGTTGGCATTGATCTTGACGAGAAAGCTGCGCCCGATGATCATCGGCTCGCTTTCGGGGTGGTTGATATTCGCCGGGATGATGGCGCGGCCGCGGGCGACTTCATCGCACACGAACGACGGCGCCACGCCCTCGCGCAGCGCAATGAACTCCATTTCGGGTGTGATTGTTTTGCGCCGCGCGTAATGCAGCTGCGTAACGTTGCGGCCGGCCTTTGCTCGGCGCGGTTTGTGCGAATGATGAAAGCGCAGGGCTTGCAGCGCGGGGTCGGCTTCACGGCTGCGGCGGTATGCTGAAGTCGGCTCGACTAGCTCCTCGCTATCAGCGCGTTTTTCAACCCATGCTTGTCGCAAGCGCGGTATGCCTGCCGTAACATCGACGTCGATACCCGGGTCGGTGTGTACGCCGCTTGTGTCATAGACCGCAAAGTTTGCGCCGTCGGAGAGGTGAATCTGGCGCATAGGCACTTGCAGGCCGCCAGGTCCATCGATATAAATTTTGTGCGCCGATGGGCTCCGAGTCAATTGTGGGGTTGCGGTAACGCTCATTTTTGCTCCCTTCGCCGGCATTGCTCCGGATCAGGTTCAGACGGTCGGCGAGACGCTCGCTCGCCCTCTCAGTCCTCGGGACTCCCGTGACTGCGAGTGCTTCGCTTGTCTTGTAGTTGCGAACCTTTATCCGCGGGTTTACGTTTCTTAGGTGGACGCCAGTCGAGCTCATGCGCTTGCCTGGTCTAAAAGCCTGCGGGCCTTCTCCCGATACAAAGATAGAGATCGCTCGTGTGTGGCGGTCCACAGTGCCACGGTTATCGCGGCGGGGAATAAACGCGTGCTCTCGTTCAAATCTTTTCTGGCAGCAATTGTCATCGTGACAACTCTGTTTCTTACTGCTGCCAGACAACCGTTGGTAGCCAGCGCGACGGCAACGCTGCCCCCGATGCACGCGCCGATGCAACCCCTGCGAATTATGGCCTTGGGCGATTCAATTACAGCCGGTATTGCGGCGGGCGGTGTGCCTGACGAACATGCGGGTTATCGCTCCCGGCTGATCGACTTGCTTGAAAGCAGCAATTACAACTTTGTCATGGTTGGAAGCCGCACGGACTACTCATCGGATCTCAAGTTTCCCGAGCACGAAGGATGGCCGGGATACGTCCTGCGTTCTTACCCCTCGCAGCCCGCAGGACAACTCTACGGACCGGTGATCCATGATGCAATTCTGAATTATCGTCCTAACATTGTATTGCTGATGGCGGGAACGAACGATCTGCTGCGCTACCAACAAGGCGATGCCGGCTACACGTTGCCCAACATCAAGCACAGTATGGATTTGGTTCTCGATCAGATTTTTACGCTCGCTCCTCACGTGACGGTGATTGTTGCGGGCGTCGTTGACAGTCCCAAGATATCGCAAAGCGCGGTTGAGTCATTTGACAATGACCCGGTTGACGGTTTGGTCGCGTTGGTAAGTAGATTCAGACAGCGAGGTTTTTCGATCATCCTTGCACCCGGTATGGACCGGGCGGTGCCACGGGATGCCCAGTACTTCCCGGACGGCATCCATCCCAGCGGCAGTGATGGTTACGATCGCATCGCGAACGTCTGGTACGGAGCGCTGCAACCCGTCCTCGCAACAAACGGCGAACAAACCGTAAGTACGGCCAAGCAGGCGAAGCCTTAGATTCACTGCGGGCCTTCAAGCGCTCGCAAGTTTAGGCGCTTGCTGTAGACACGAGCGCAGAGGGGTAAGTGCATATGCATGCCCCGCGAGCAAACAGCCAAGGTTACTCACGTCGGAGTCCTCGATGGATTGCGCGGTATTGCGATCGCCGGCGTTGTTTGGTACCATGCGTGGCTTGTATCGAAGGTTCCATCAGCGGTAGCGCTTGGCGGTTGGACGCTCAGTTTGCAACCTCTGGCGCAAGCGGGCTTTATGGGCGTCGATTTGTTCTTTTTTGTCAGCGGGTTTTGTCTTTTTTATCCATATGCCCGTCACTTGGTTGAGGGCAAACCGCTTCCCACGCTGCTGGACTTCGCCCAAAGGCGCATCGAGAAAATCCTGCCTTCGTACATTGTGGCGCTACTCGTCCTGGCGTTTTTTCACCGCGCATGGTTCGACTCGACGCAGCAGTGGCTGGTGAATCTAGCAGCGCACTTGAGTTTCATTCACCCGCTGTGGTTTACGACGTTCGGCAGCATCAGCGGCCCGTTTTGGACGCTGGGGATTGAAGTAGAGTTTTATGTGCTGTTCCCAGTTATTTGTTGGGCGTTTCGGCGCCAACCGCTCATCATGTTTGCAGGCCTGTGCTTAATCGCCAATACGTATCGTTTGGCGATCGCACACTTGGGGGCCAACACCGAGCTTTACCCCGTGAGCCAGTTACCTGCGGTCATCGATGTGTTTGGCGCCGGGATGTTATCAGCTTATGCAATCGTTCGCTTGGGCCAGCTGTCACTTGGCTGGCGCGCGCGCCTGGGCGCTACACTCATTACAATAACTGCCGTGACTGCGTTGGTACTACTTGTTACCCGGCTTGCGGCAGTCGCAAGCGCCCATGGCGATGCTGGGCAATATGCCTGGGTCAACGAGTATCGACCGCTGTTTGCTCTTCTGTTTATGGTTTGCGGCGTGGGCTCGTCGGTTGCTTTGCCCACGTGGCATCGGTTGCTCGCGCATCCGCTGCTCATCTATTTGGCTGCGATCTCGTACAACTTGTATCTATGGCATCTTGAAGTGATCGTATGGTACCAGGCGCACGTTGCACCGCTGCTAGCGAGCTGGATTCAAGCCCCTATCTTGACGCAGCTGATCTTACCCGCCGCATTGTGCATCGGCGCTGCAACGCTCGCGACCAAGTTTATCGAGCAGCCATTTTTACGCGGCCGATGGCGCCTTATGGTCGCAAGCGTGCGCCGATTATGGCCCGGACGAGTTGTGTCTGCGGCCGAGTAGCTGCCGCCTTATTTGTGCGCTTGAACCTGGGCAGTCGTTACCGGGCTAGCTTTATTGCCCCATGAATTGCGGATGTATGTGATAACAGCCGCAATCTCAGCTGGACTGAGCTTGCCCTTCCACGCCGGCATCGCGCCGTTGAACGTCGCGCCGTTTACTTGCACGGGGCCGGTCAGGCCATTGAGCACAGTTCCGATCACCTTGTTTGGATCGCCCGTGACGTACGCATTGCCCGCAAGCGGCGGGAACGCTCCCGCCAGCCCTTGGCCCTTAGCTTGATGACAGCTGACGCAGTTTTGCGCATAGATTTGATCACCGGCGGGCGCTGCGGCTGCACCGCCTCCACTAGCAGCGCCAGCAGCCGCTGCCGGTGCGCCTGCGGCAACGCTGATCACTGGTACAGCATTTTGCGTAGCAGAATTCGGCGGCGCGCCGTAGCCCACGACCGGCGTTTGGCCAACCGGGCTAGCCGCTTGCTCTTGTCCGATAATCTTGGCGGAGTAAACCGTCGTTGCGACGATAATGCCGACTGTGAGGATTGCGAACGTGATCAGATATGGTCTTCGCGCAAGGACGCGGCTGGGATTACGATCGATCCACGGCAGTAAGAGCAGCACTAAGGTGAACAGGCCAGGCAAGATCACCGTTGGTACGAGCGATAAGTTTTGCGGGAAGATACGCAACAAGCCGTACAACGCATAGAAATACCACGCCGGTGCAGGAATGAATTGCGCATTGTTTGGGTCGGCCTTGGCCAGCAGCGGAGCCGGCATAACAATCGCCAGGGCAATGACGATCGCCACGATGATGGTCGCGGTGATCGTTTCCATAAAGATCTGGTTTGGATAGAACCTGCCATAGGTTTTCGGCGCGGTGTCAGCGGGCGGACCTGCAGATCCGTTGTGCTTAAAGATGAAAAGATGCAAACCAACGAGCGCGATGATAAGCGCCGGCGTCGCCCAGATGTGCAACCCGTAGAAACGGCTGATGGTTAACGTGCCAAGCGTTGACCCATCGCTGAGAAAGTGATAGATAAATGGGCCGATAACGGGGACGCTGGCCGCGATGTTAATCGCCACTTGGGTTGCAAAGTACGCGTTGAGATCCCACGGAAGCAAGTAGCCCGTCAGACCCATCGATAAGACGATGAAGAACAACAACACGCCGACGACCCATTGCAGCTCGCGTGGGCGCTTGTACGCGCCGAAGAACAGCACTTGGAGAAGGTGCACCGACATGAGCACAATCATCGCCGAAGCGCCCCAGTAGTGAAGGCTGATGAGAAACGAGCCGAGTGGCACGTGCTGGTAGATAAAGAGCGTGGATTCCCACGCGGTCAATCCAGAAGGCGAATAGTAAAACGTGAGTATGATCCCGGTAACGATTTGGATCGTAAGCACGATGAGGGTCGAGCTGCCAAACACGTACCAGTAGCTCGCTCCGCCAGGGACGTCTTCAGTGAGGAAGTTTTTCGTCCAGGTGACAAGACCAGTCCGAGTATCAAGCCAGTCAATCATGAACGTCTTCTCCTACCAGTACGACACACGCATGATGTTGGGCGTATTGGCCGCATACTTGACCCATTGAACTTGAGCCACGCCATTTTGTTCTTGGAATGGTAGCGGATCGAGTCCGCGCGGCGCCGGACCGATAAATCGTCCTTGCGAGTTGCGCTTATGCTGGCCGAACTTGGAAAACTCTGAACCGTGGCACGGGCACAAAAACCCATCGAGGCTGTCGACCCAGTCGTACTTGCAATTGAGGTGCGGGCACAGTGGGCTCCACATCACAAAGCCGAGGCTTCCTACTTCGAAGTTAAGTGTGGTTGAGTCGGGCGCCACAAATAGCTCTGGACGTTGCGTGCGCAGCTCTTGCAAGTCGCTTGGACCCAAGCGCAAACCCCATACGTAATATTCGTTGTTGGTCTTGTAGTAGCCGTCGGTGACTAACTTGTTGAAAAAAATCTTGACCGGTTTGTTGAGCGAGCCTTCGAGCTCGGCGAATTCGCTCTTAGTGAGTGGAGAAAACCCAGCGTTGGCGTCGATCACTTCCTTTTTGGGAAACAGTGCCGCTACAACAGGAACGGCGATCGCTAGGCCGACTATGGTTCCGGTGAAAATCGAGGCGCGCGCCAAGAACGCGCGGCGATTTATCTCTTCGGGCGTTCCCGGATCCTTGTAGGCTTTTGCATGGTCTGACAAGCAGCGTCACCTCCGCTTTGTGCATCGCGAGGGTTGTAAGTCTTCGACGAAACCCTGCAGCTTTTTGTGGCGTGGGGCCTTACGGCCTTCGCCAGACGCGAAAAAGTAGCAATGTTTCGGTGCCGCAGGGTAGTGCGAAACTAGCAGTTGCAGGCGTGCAGACCTGAAACCTGAGCACCAACGGCTACCGATAATGCCTGCAGTGCCGTCAGGCAGCTGCGGCGTTGGCACACAACGAGGGTGCATCCCTGGTGCAATCATCGCCGATTGTGCGATCGATTGGGTGACCGATGCTTCGTTTTTGATGAGATGGTAAGGAAACGCTAAATTTTA
>JBPYDX010000004.1:0-13477 GCA_051986115.1 Candidatus Eremiobacteraceae bacterium | reverse complement strand
GCGACCCTCTAAGCGGTTGATGCGTTCTTCTAAATCGTCAAATCGTCGAGGAATGTTCCATGACTTAATTACCGCAACATCAGCTTCAAGCCGATCCAGCCTGGTCTCTACGTTGGTCTCCAGTGTCGCTATGCGCTCAGCGAGCGAATCAATCTTAGCTTCAAGGCGAAGAAAGCTTGCTTCAGTTGCGGCTTTGAAGCCAAGCAGAAAATCCCACATCTCCGCTTGAGTAGGCACGTAAGAGTCGTCTGACATCCTTTCTCTGTTTCGCGCGTTTTAATGAGGTGGTCAACAGCCACCTTTGCTCGCTTCTGGCCTAACGCGATGTCCCGTTTTATCGAACAGCAGATCAAGGTGTAGCTTGCCCAACGGTGTTTGTCGCTCGTCAACTTGACCCACTTGTGGCACCTTGTTATAATCCCAAAGCACGACTACCCTTCGCACCGCACAGCGCACAAGCGCAGCTCGTGCGGTTCGAAAGACGAAGGAAGCGGAAAGAAATTCTCGTCTGGAGGTAGGCCTGCACAAGCGGGCTTTTTTATTTCCAACCAAGCCCGGAACTGGAGGCAATAAACTATCCGTCAATCGTTAAGGTCTGGAGCGCGCGCTCATTAGCCGTCAGCTTCGCGTCAACGAGCAAATTCGAGTGCCTCAAGTTCGCGTTATTGCGGACGATGGCACACAACTCGGGATCATGTCGACGTGGGATGCCCTCAACTTAGCGCGCGAGCGCGGTGTCGATTTGATCGAAGTCTCTCCTGGCGCAGTCCCGCCGGTGTGCCGTCTGGATGATTACGGACGCTTGCGGTACGAGCAGAACAAGAAAGATAAAGAAGCTCGCAAGAAGGCGCACAACATGGAGCTGCGCGAGGTAAAGCTCCGACCCAAAATTGAGGAACACGACTATCAAGTCAAGTTCCGCACCGCCGAGCGGTTGCTGTTCGACGGTGACAAAGTCAAGGTAACGATCATGTTCCGCGGGCGCGAAATCGCGTACGCTCAGCATGGTCGAAGGCTTCTCGAGCGAGTAGCGGCCGATACGGCCAAATTCGCAAACGTCGAACGAGAGCCGCGGCTCGAAGGCCGCAACATGTTTATGATTTTATCGCCGCGACAGGACGTGATCGCGGCACTGACCGCTCAAAAAGCGGCAGCGACGGCAGCGAGCAAAAAGCCAACCGCGACTGCGGAGGGTTCAAGCCCGCCGAGATAGCGGATCGACGAGATCCGCGCCAACCTAGAGGAAGCAATGCCGAAACTAAAGACCCATCGCGGAGCCGCAAAGCGCGTTAAGGTGACTGGGACTGGCAAATTCGTGCGCGAGCGCCAGTTTTCTGGATGCAGCCATATTTTGACCAAGAAATCGCCCAAGCGCATTCGCAAATTCCGCAAGCAAACCGTCACCGATGCAACGGACGTGCCGCGCCTTAAGCGCCAGCTGCCGTATTTGTAACACGAAACAAAGAGGAGAACACGAATCATGGCACGCGTGAAACGAGGCGTAATCGGCCTCAAGAAACGCAATAAGGTCCTCAAAGCCGTTAAAGGCTTTCGTGGAGCGCGCGGCCGCACGTACAAAGCTGCCAACGAAGCGCTGCTGCACTCGCTCACATATGCGTTTCGCGACCGGCGCCGCCGCAAACGCGATTTTCGTGCGCTGTGGATCACTCGCATCAACGCCGCAGCACGTGCTGAAGGCCTTACCTACAGCCGTTTGGTGAGCGGGCTTAAAAAAGAAGGGCTGTCACTCAACCGCAAGATTCTGGCCGACCTTGCTATGAACGATGAAGCCGCTTTTGCGCGCCTGCTTGAAATCGCAAAGAAGCACCTTCCGGCGACCACTGCAAAAGCGTAGCTCGCTAGTGGCACAGCGTTCTGCCGGCTTTCACCACACGGCAGTCCGCGCAGCGCGACTCTTGCACCAAAAAAAGCACCGCCTCGAGCAGCGGTGCTTTCTCATTGAAGGGCCGCTGCTCGTTCAGGCGGCGCTTGACAATGGAGCGCAGGTCGAGCGCGTCTTTATAGAGACGAGCGACCGAGGCGATGCAGTCGCTGACTCGTTGTCACAATCGAGCACATTCGATCCCACAAGCATTGTCCGCGTTCAACCCCGCACGCTTGAGTCGCTCTCGCAAACGCAGGCACCGCAGGGTATCATTGCGGTGGTCCGCTTTCTTCATCATGACGCAAGCGAGCTTGTGCGGCTGGCGCCTCCGGGTCAGCCCGCGGTGATCGTGGTGTTGCCCAATCTATCAGATCCTGGCAATGCCGGAACGCTCATTCGTAGTGCAGTCGCCTTTGGCGCTGGAGCTGTCTGCTTGGGCGCTCAGGCGGTCGAGCCGTACAACGACAAGCTCGTGCGCGCCTCGATGGGCGCTCTCTTTCGCATACCGATTGTACGCTACGACGAATGGCCGATGTTGCTCGCCGCGTTGCGCGAGGCGAAGTTCACACTCATAGGATCCGACGCTTCGGGCATGGATGTGAGGATGCTCACACTGCCAGAGCGCACTGCGCTCGTCATTGGTCAAGAGCGTCATGGCCTTGCTGATATCGCAAGGTCAGATCTTGCAAGCATCGTTACCATCCCGCATTCAGCTGGCGTGGAGTCCCTCAACGCCGGCGTTGCAGGCTCGATCTTGCTGTATGAGCTAGGACGAGCGCACCAATTATTTGACGCGGGTAACCGCGGAACAAATCCCAGCTAAAAAGTCAAGTCCCTACGCGGCCTTGCGTGCTTTTCTCCTTGTATGATATACTGGGTTCCGGTGCATTAAGAACATGAAGGAGGTCGGCGACACTGCTACTCTCTCCCGAGCTGTTCTGGAAGCTCTTTCTCACCACCGGTTCAGTCAAGGCTTATATACTCTATAAGCGGATGGCGCCCCAAGAATCACACTAGAGGTGGCGCAGGCGCCGCAGGCGCGACCAAGTTTTCCTCCTAAAGATGGCCGCAGCAAACAGCGGCCTCTTCTTTTTCTTTGAGCTTACGTTATGGGGGACATGGACGATCAGCTAGGAGCTCTTGAGGCGCAAGTCGCGCAACGAGCTGCCCAAATTCACACAGCCGACGACCTTGAGGCTTTGCGAACCGACGTTTTGGGCCGAAAAGGTGGCCGGTTGTCGACCATCATGTCAGGCGTCGGAAAACTTCCCAAAGAAGAACGCGCCGATTTTGGACGGCGCGCCAACGAGACCAAAGGCCGCATTGAAGCGATGCTTGAGCAGGTCCAGATGCGCGTGAGCGATGCTGCGCTGGCCACGCAACTCGAACAACGCTACGATGTCACGTTCCCTGGCGTTGCGCCGCAACTGGGGTCGACCCATATTCTTCGCCGCACACTCGATGATGTCGCAAATTTCTTCCGCAGCCGTGGTTTTGCCATCGTTATGGGGCCAGAAGTTGAAACTGAATACTTTAACTTCGAGGTCATGAATATTCCAGCCGATCATCCCTCTCGCGAAGCCATGGATACGTTTTACGTGGAGCGCAGGGATGGCGGTGCAATAAATTCGACCGCTCCGCTGTTGCGCACGCACACATCGCCCATGCAAGTGCGCGCCATGCTTGAGTATCAGCCACCAATTGCCATCTTGGTGCCCGGCAGAACTTATCGCCGCGATGCGCTTGATGCTCGTCACGCGTTTGCATTTCACCAGTTCGAAGGGCTACAGGTAGATCGGGGGATAACCTTTGGCCATCTTAAAGGCTTCGTGAGTGACTTATGTCGGCATTTGTATGGCAAGACGCGTCGCACGCGTTTTCGCCCTTCGTATTTTCAGTTCACCGAACCATCGGCTGAAGTCGACGTCTCGTGTCCGGTCTGCGTCGGCGCGGGGTGTCGCACGTGCGGTGGCGCAGGTTGGCTAGAGATGGGTGGTAGCGGCATGGTGCATCCGCATGTGTTACGCGCGGCGGGCTACGATCCTGAAGTCTACACCGGTTGGGCTTTCGGTCTTGGGATCGAGCGCATCGCCATTGTGCGCCACGGAATCGACGACATTCGACTGTTTACTGAAAACGATCCGGCTTTTTTGGAGCAATTTGCCTAATGCGGGCCCCCATCTCGTGGCTGCGTGATTTCATCGAGACAGATGCCAAGCCGGAAGCGTTTGCCGAGGCGTTGACTTTTCGCGGCTTCACGGTCGACGGTATCGCGCCGCAGCCTATGCCCGAAAAAATAGTCATTGGACGCATCGAAACGCTGTCAGCGCATCCTAATGCAGATCGCCTGCTTGTAAGTACGGTTGACGTCGGCAGCGAGAAGTTGCAGATTGTTACCGGCGCAACCAACGTCTCGGTGGGCAATAAAGTGCCAATTGCGTTAGCGGGCGCGACGGTCTACGCTCGCGGATCCAGCGCCAACGGCTCACCCCCGCAAACCAAAAGAATCGAACCAAGCACGTTGCGCGGCGTTGCATCCAACGGCATGATGTGCTCGCCGGATGAACTGTTGTTGCCGGGCGAATTTGAAGATGGCATCTTAATCATGGAAGACGATGCGCCTGTCGGCCAAGACTTCTGGCGCGTTGCTCGCTTCGGTGACGCTGTGCTTGACGTCGACGTGCCATCCAACCGCCCAGACGGGCTTTCCATGATCGGGCTCGCACGCGAAGCTGCAGCCGGGCTGCGCGCACGCTTTGTTTATCCCGCCCTCGACCCTGGCGTTGGTGAGAATCCGAGCCCAATGGCGGTTGAAGTCGAAGATCGCGCCGTGTGCCGGCGCCTGCTGGGTCAATATTTTTGGAATGTTAAAGACAGACGCTCACCCATGTGGATGTCTTTGCGGCTTGCAGCGGCAGGCGTGCGCAGTCTTAGCTTGCTCGTCGACATCTCCAATTTCGTCCAACTCGAGACCGCGCAGCCTTTGCATTTCTACGACGCAGAAAAACTTCGCGGTAATAAGATTGTTGCTCGCGGAGCGCGGGAGGGCGAAACCGTAACGACCCTCGATGGTGTGAAGCGCACGTTAGCGGCTGGCACTCCCGTCATTGCCGACGAGCAAGGTCCGGTTGGAATCGCAGGAATCATGGGCGGTGCCGACTCTGCGGTTTCGAGCGCAACCCGCGAATTGTTCGTCGAATCGCCGAATTTTGTCGGGCCGCGCCTTCGACGCGCATCACTCGAACTTGGGTTGCGAACTGAAGGCGCGACCCGGCATGAAAAGAGTCTGCCGCTCGAATTGCCTGAAGTTGGAAGGCGCCTTGCAGCACGGCTTTTGATTGACGCAGGTGCAACCCCATCGCAGGTGGTGGAAAGCGGAGAAGCACCAGGACCCTTGCGTCGCGTGCGTGCCCGCTCTGCCAAGGTTAACGCGCTGTTGGGGTCATCGTTTAGTGTTACTCAGATGAAGGACGCACTCAAAGCGATTGATTTCGAGGTTGCAGGCGACAGCGAACTTGAAGTCACCGTTCCGTACTGGCGCACCGACGTCACTTCGGAAGTTGATATCATCGAGGAAGTGGCCCGCGGTATCGGTTATGACTCGATTCCCGAGGTTCGAACCTCCGCGTCTGTACAAGACGTCGACGAAGGTCTTTACGATCAGGAAACCTATTTGGCTGGCCGTTTCGTGGCTCTTGGGTATCACGAAATCGTCAGCATCGCGCTCCAAGGCACGAAGATCGTGGCGGCGTGGGAGCGCTCCGGCTTGCCATTTTGGAGCGAGCTCGTCACTCTTGCCAATCCGCTTTCGGAAGATCACCGCTTTTTGCGACCAAGTCTTCTTCCGGGTTTGCTTGTCGCTGCGGGCAAATGGAGGCCGCAGTCAGACGGCACGCTGCGGCTCTTCGAAATAGGACACGTTTTTCATCCGCTGGCGGGCGAGCAGCACGAGGGCGAGCCTTCGGCCGATCCCCACACCGGCGTTTATACAAGCAATGGTGTTGCCGAGTGGCCGTCGCTTTGCGTACTTGTTTCCTTTAGCACAACCGATGCGCAGTCAGCGTTGGACCACAACCTGCTCACAATTAAGGGTGAGATCGAGTCGATTGCTAGCAGCCTCAACCAGGCAGCGCTGACAAGCGAAGCTCACGCGCGCGCATACTTCCATCCCGGAGCCGCCGGCAATTTGCGTGCAGGCGACAAGGTTGTTGCAAAATTCGGCCGCGTTCACCCCAAACTGACGCGAGCCTTTGAGCTTCCTGACGCTACGTACGCCTTTATGTTGTATTTGGAAAATCTCGGTCAACGACCGCCGACGAAACAATTCCAGCCGCTCGCGCGTTTTCCGGCAACCAAGCGTGATATCGCAGTGGTCGTGTCTGAGACCGTGAGTGCCGCTGACCTTATGAGCGCGGTGCGTGAAAATGACGCCTCCTTCATTGAGAGCGTGCGCGCTTTCGATGAGTATCGGGGTCCGCAGGTCGGCGAGCGCCATAAAAGCGTAGCGTTGACAATTGTGCTGCGTAAACCATCTGCAACCATCACTGATGAGGAGGCAAACAAGTCAATCGAGATCGTTGTCGCTACTCTCGCAAAACGATTCGGCGCCAAGTTGCGAGCGTGATTCATTGACTTGGGCTGATGGCCTCGTCATCTTGACGCTCATCGTGGCGTTTTGGGGCGGCTATCGCAACGGCGTTGTCCGTGAAGCCATTGGCATGTTAGCCATCATTATCGCCTGGATTGCGGCGGGCAGCTTCGCAGGCCTCATGAGCCCTACGATGGAGAAAGCCTTTGGGCTATCGCAGGCTTCTGGACACCTTGCTTCATTTTGGCTGCTTTTTTTGTTTGTCTTCGCTGCGACGCGCGCTGCCGGATGGGCCATCGAAAAAATAACTGCCAAACCCGTGTTGCAGTTTGCGAGCGGTGTTGGTGGGGGCTTCGTGAGTTGTGCGAAGGCGGTTCTGGCCTTGTGGCTCGTGCTCTTTATCGCGTTGTTCTTCCCGATTTCACAAGACGTGCATACCACACTGAAGTTGTCCCCCACCGTCATCGCCATCGAAGCGCTTGATCGGCCCGTCTACGCCATGCTCGAGGAATCGTTGCCCGCTCGCGCGCGTCCGTTCGCCCGTTTGTTCTTGGACAGGCATCATTTATAAAGAGAAAACGCGAGGCCTTGGCCTCGCGTCTCTTTTGTGTGACGGTCGAACTATACGACCGCTACTTCGTGTTAGTGAGGATTGTTGGGATTGTGTCCGCCCCCTGGAGCGGGTTGCGGTTTAGTCCCGGCGGCACCTTGAAGAACGCCACCTTGGTGCGGTGCGGGCACGGCGACGTGCTTATGCACCAGCGGATGATGTTGTTCAGATGCAGTAAAGGTGATATTCGTCGGCGTAAGTGCGACGCCCAGCGTCGAGAGGATCGACGATGTAAAACTAAAGATAAGCTGATCTCCAGGATTTAAAGTGGTCGCGCTGATCGTTAGCGTCGTACCGGTTGAATTGAACGATGGTGTTGGACCACCGAGGTTCGTTACGGGTGTCCCTGCCGGCGTGATGACGGCACCGCTGTTTGTTTTTTCGTAGCTGACGTAGGTTGGGACGGTGAAGGTAATAATCGACGTGTTCACCGGCTGCGTAAAATTGAAGTTAAACGTTTCCGAAGGAGGCGTGCCTGACTGTCCGCTCGGCGATACGCTGAAACCGCCGATACCGGTTGGGCTTGGAGATGGCTGAGGCGAACCGATCGTCGCGGGCTGGCCGTGATGACCGATTGCGAGCAGCGCGGCGCCGGTTGCAACGACGAGTCCAACAATGCTAAACGTGTTGACGCTCGTGTTGGCGGCAGGCGGTATTGGCGGTGACGGACCTATGCCTACCAGCGAATCTCCCACCGCTGGTTTGTAGCCAGCCACCGGATTCATGATATCGACAGTCGCCGAGTTCAGATCGATAGCAACGATTTTTGCTTGAGCCATCTTTTGGCCGTTGCGTACAACGTTGTACTCGTCGCCAAGTTTAGCGCCGCTTGACTCGCCCATGTCTGCCTGGACGCCATTTTGCAACGAGTAAATGCTACCGACGGCTGTGCGGGGCGCATGCAAGGTGGCCAGGTTCGTAACGAAACCTGCAGTCAGCGCTTGTGAGCTAAGCGACGACTGTGTAAAGAGCGAAGAACGGATAAAGGTTAATGGGTCTACGCGATAGGCGCTCAAGCGGTAGGACACGCTGCCTCCACTTGCGCTAATGAGATCGGCGGTAACAATTTCTTCTGCGCCTGCCTTTTTAGCTCCATCGAGGGCGTTGACAATCAAGTCGCCACCGGTTACTTGCGTCACTTCAAGCGGACCGCCACCGACGGCTGTGAATTTGCCTGACTGGTCTACCGCAGCGTACAAAGCACTGCTTAGGGTGTTGAGTGTGCTCGCCGGCGCTCCGGCATCATTATTAAAAGCGGTAACAGCCATGGTCGGCCCTGACCCACCGGCTGCTGGTATAGCTGCAACGCTGGCGCTGACAAAAATGAGCGCGATTGCGACGAGTCGCCAAAAAATTGTGAACTGGGTTAGTCGTTTCACAGCCCTCTTAACCTCATGTACGTAAGTAGGCTCCCCAAGTGCGAAGCGCAACGGGGATAACGAAGACGACCAAATGCGAACGCGATCCCCTTCTTCATTATTATCGGCGCTGCAGTGCTCCGCAATAGGTCCGCATGAGGGGACAAGCGTGAGTCCCGTCAAAACTGGTGCGTATGTTTTTCAAAGGGAGCCGCTGGTGAGCAAAGCCGATATTTTTCGATTGACGCACCTTTCTCACTGCGCTGGTTGAGCTTCTAAAGCGGACGCGAGCGTGCTCGCGCGCGTGCTGGCCGGACTGCCACCGATAGACGATCCCAACGTTCTCGTTGGCACAGCAACGTCCGATGACGCGGGTGTCTATCGTCTGAACGACGAGATTGCGCTCGTTCAAACGGTTGACTTCTTCACGCCTATCGTCGACGACGCCAAGACCTACGGGCGCATCGCCGCAGCAAACGCGCTGTCAGACGTCTACGCGATGGGAGCCAAACCGCTGTGTGCCATGGCAATATCAACCTTCCCTGAAGACGAGGACCCAGCAATCTTAGCCGACATTTTGAGGGGCGGGGTCGAGAAGGCTCGTGAAGCGGGCATTTCGGTTATAGGCGGCCACACAGTAAAAGATCCTGAACCAAAATATGGCCTTGCTGTTACGGGTTTGGTTCATCCCAACAAAATCGTTCGTAATTCTGCAGCGCAGGCGAGCGACGTTCTTTTCCTCACCAAACCAATCGGCACCGGCATCTTAACGACTGCGCGTCGACGCGATGAGATCGGCGATGACGCTCTTTCATCAGCAATCGCGTCGATGGAAATGCTCAACCGCCCGGCGTCGGAGGCGATGGTCGCACTCAATAACGATCACCCGCGCGACCAACCCGTTCATGCGGCAACAGACGTCACGGGATTTGGTCTGTTAGGACACTTGCTAGAAATGGCGCGCGGCAGTGCCCTTGGATTTTACATTGAGTCCGCAAAAGTAAAATTGTTCGATGGGGTTCTCAAACTGGCCGCCGCTGGCGTTGTGCCTGCTGGCACCCGAGCTAATCTGGACGGAGCTCGAGCTGCAGGTGTGCGTTTTGCCGACTCCGTGAACGAACATGTGGCCGTTGCGCTCGCCGATGCGCAAACTTCAGGCGGCCTCCTCATAGCAGTTGCTCCTGCATATGCGCAAGAACTCGCATCAGCTCTGAACCGTGCTCTCGTCCCTGACGTATCGGTCGTCGGCCGGTTGACCAAAGAATTGGTGTACAGCGTAGTATAGGGGCAACCCCGGGGTAAAAAGAAAGCGTGGCCACAAGAAACGGAGGAATTTCTTGAAGACTTCCCCTGCCGTCAGCGGCGCCGAACTCGATCAGCTTTGCATCAACACCATTCGCACGCTTGCCATGGATGCCGTACAAAAAGCAAACTCGGGGCATCCCGGCACCCCCATGGCGCTCGCTCCTTTGATCTACGTGCTCTTTATGAACCATCTAAAATACAATCCGCACAATCCGGATTGGCCGGATCGCGATCGCTTTGTCCTTTCTGCCGGCCACGCGTGCATGCTGCAATACGCGATGTTGTATTTGAGCGGGTACGATCTAACACTCGATGACATCAAAGCTTTTCGCCAATGGGGAAGCAAGACGCCGGGTCATCCAGAGTATGGTGTTGTTCCCGGAGTCGAGATTACGACGGGCCCGCTCGGGCAAGGCTTCGGCAATGGCGTTGGTTTCGCGATCGCAGAGCGCTCGTTAGCTGCGCGGTTCAACAAGCCGGGCATGGATATTGTCAACCATTATACGTACGCTATTTGCAGCGACGGCGATTTGATGGAAGGTGTCTCTTCAGAGGCAGCGTCGCTGGCCGGCCACCTAGGCCTTGGCCACATGATTTACTTCTACGATGACAATCACATTACGATCGAAGGCAACACGTCGCTGGCCTTTGATGAAGATGTCAACAAGCGCTTTGATGCGTACGGCTGGCATACGCAAGCCGTAGAAGATGTCAACGATCTTGAGGCACTCAACCGCGCAATTGTCGCAGCAAAAGCCGATCCGCGTCCTTCCTTTATTCGCGTGCGCAGCCACATTGCGTACGGAGCCCCTCATAAACAAGACACGAAGGAAGCGCACGGAGCGCCACTGGGTGAGGACGAAGTTCGCGCGACCAAGCGCGTTTATGGATGGCCAGAAGATGCCCACTTCCTCGTGCCAGACCAAGTGCTCGAGCATACAAGGAAGATGGTTGGTCGCGGCGAGGATCGTGAGGCGCAGTGGCGCGAGCGCTTTGATGTTTACGCAGCTTCGTTCCCCGAGCTTGCGCGCCAATTCGTCGCTGAACAGCAAGGCAAGCTCCCAGAGGGCTGGGCAGACGGCTTCCCGACTTTCAAACCCGAAGATGGCCCCCTTGCGACGCGGATCGCTTCCAGCAAAGTGATGAACGTGATCGCGAAGACCGTACCCAACTTCTTAGGCGGCGCAGCCGACCTCGCACCGTCGACCGAGACCAATCTGAATGGATTTGGAGACTTCGAGCGCGGATCGTATGACGGCCGCAATTTTCATTTCGGCATTCGCGAGCATGCCATGGGAGCCGCGCTCAACGGCATGGTGCGCCACGGCGGCCTACGTCCGTTTGGCGCCACGTTCTTCATCTTTTCCGATTACATGCGGCCGCCGGTGCGCCTCGCGGCGCTGATGCGCATTCATCCTATCTATGTGTGGACACATGATAGCATCGGTCTTGGTGAAGACGGCCCTACGCACCAACCCATCGAGCAACTCGCTTCGCTGCGAGCCATGCCGGATATGACAATAATGCGCCCAGCCGATGCGAACGAAACCGTCATTTGCTGGCGGCTTGCGATGGAACACTCCGAAGGCCCGGTCGGCCTCGCGCTCACGCGTCAAAAGATTCCCATTTTCGACGCGCAGGCAGTTGTTGGCGCGCGGCAGGGGGGCTACGTGCTCGTTCGCGAGCGAGGCGAACGTCCGGACATCATCCTGATCGGCACGGGATCCGAAGTCTCGCTCTGCGTTGAAGCACAGAAGATCTTAGCAAGCGAAGGGGTTGCCGCGCGCGTGGTCAGCCTTCCCTGCTGGGAAATCTTTGCGCGTCAGACGCAGCACTATCGCGACGAGGTACTACCGCCAAGCGTCACCACGCGCCTTGCGGTTGAGGCAGCCTCGCCTTTCGGATGGAAAGAGTACGTCGGAGATAAAGGTGATGTCATCGGGATCGACCACTTCGGCGCGTCGGCACCCGGCGAAGTGCTCTTTAAGGAATTCGGCTTTACGCCGCAGCGGATTGTCGAGCGCGCTCGCGCGCTGCTCAACCGCTAGCACTACCTACTCCCACCACCAATGAGGATTTGCTATGGCTAACCCACTCGCGCGTCTGATTGACTTCGGCCAAAGCTTCTGGCTTGATAGCATCCGACGCAGCTTTACACGCTCCGGCAACCTGCGCAAAATGTTGGACCAAGACGGCTTGCGCGGTGTCACCTCGAACCCAACCATCTTCGAAAAAGCCGTCGCCGAGGGCAACGACTACGACGACCAGATCAAGGATCTGGTGCGATCGGGCATGGTTGATCCCGTGACCGTCACGGATGAAATTATCATTCAAGACATCTGCGATGCATGTGACGTGTTTGCAGATCTTTATAAAACGAGCAACCGCAGCGATGGTTTTGTGTCCATTGAAATACGGCCCGACCTTGCGAAAGATACCACCGCTTCTATCAACGAGGGAAGACGGTTGTGGCAGCGCGTCAACCGGCCAAATGTAATGATCAAGGTGCCGGCAACAAACGAAGGCATGCCGGTCATTCGCACCCTGTTGTCCGAGGGCATTAACGTCAACATCACGCTCATGTTCGGCGAGCAATATTACGAACGAGTCATCGACGCTTTTTGCGCTGGCTTGGAAGACCGCCTCGGTCGCAAACTGCCGATCGATACGCTCGCGTCGGTCGCATCGTGCTTCGTGAGCCGCGTTGACACTGAAGCTGACAAACGCATTAGTGCGGCGCTTGGCACGACAAGCGAACCCGCAAAACGCGCCGTCTTAGAGGCGCTTGTGGGAAAAACAGCGATCGCCAACTCTAAGCGTTTGTATCGCATCTATTTACAGTCTCTTGAGACCGGCCGCTTTAAGAAGTTAGCCGCAGCGGGCGCGCGCCGCCAGCGGCCGCTGTGGGCAAGCACATCGACTAAGAATCCGAAATATCCTGACACCTACTACGTTGAAGCGCTCATCGGTCCCGACACAGTCGACACGATGCCGTTCGTCACGATCGACGCGTTTCGAGATCATGGGAAGTTGGCACGAACACTGGATGCGGGCATGGAAGCAGCCGAGACCGATCTTGCCACGCTCGAAGGGGCTGGGATCTCGCTCAAAGACATCACCGATACACTACTAGTCCAAGGGATCGAGTTGTTCGAAAAATCGTTTTCAGATCTGCATGAGGTCGTTCGCAAGAAGATCGATGCAATGCGCTCGGTAGTTGTTAACCCAGCGCGCTAATGGCAACAGCCGAACTCAGCAACCCCTTCCGCGAGGGATTGTCGCTCGAAGGTGCGACGCAACCGGTTCAGCTGGTCATTTTTGGCGCTTCGGGTGATCTAACCCAGCGCAAGCTGCTGCCTGCGATTTACAATTTGGTGCAATCAGGGCTCGCTCCGCAAGCCTTTGCGGTTACCGGCTTTGCGCGCAGCGCGATGAGCGACGACCAGTTTCGCACCATTCTTCGCGACTCGGTGGCCGAATCGAGCGAAGTGCGGGTGCAAGATGCCGGTGTCCTGCAGCGCTTGTGCGATCGCGTGCACTACGTCAGCGGCGATTTTCACAATCCCGACGCTTATACGTCGCTCAAGAAGCAGCTCGATGCATTTGACAAGACATACGGAACCGGCGGGAATCGCATTTTTTATATTGCGACGCCCGCCAGCCTGTACGGTGATGTCGCGGCAAAGCTCCATGACGGCGGCTTGACAACGCCCGACAATCCCGAGAGTTTT
>JBPYDX010000003.1:0-6266 GCA_051986115.1 Candidatus Eremiobacteraceae bacterium | reverse complement strand
CCATGACGCTTACTCGCGGTGCAAGCCACTCAAGCGACGTTGTTCCCTCAATCAAAATCGCATCAGCACCATGGTGTTGAAGATGCTCGATCGCTTGCTCCACTGCGACGGGCGCGCCCTCACGCAGCGTGATGACCCAAGCAACAGCGACAGCGCCAGCCTCATGCAAGCGCGCCGTGTCAGTATTTGGCTTGCGAATTGCGCCGAGGCTAGTGATCAGTCTGCTCGGGAGTCGAGTGCTCACTGTCTCGCAAACGCCACATGAAGCGCCACGCCCGCAGATGCCCGCAGCGTCGGCTACGGTTTTTGCCCAAGCTCCGTGATCGTGGGTTTCGCGCTCTGTATCTGCGACAGTCAGCTTGATTGCGCCAACTGCGCGCGCCCGCAATGCCCGGATGGCAACTTCACAAGCGAGGGTCTTGCCGACCCCTGAGTGAGGCCCTCCGACAACAATGAGATCCATGATCTCTTAAATATTGGGTGCTGCTTCCAGTACCTCTCGGCTAACGCTGCTTGAGAACTTGTCAAAGTTCTCGCCGAATTTTATCGCCAGTTCTTTGGCTTTAGCGTCATAGGCCGCGCCGTCCGCCCACGTGGCACGGGCATTGAGCACTTCTTTGGGAACGCCGGGCACTTCCGTTGGAACGCTAACTTTGAAGATTGGGTCAGCAACAAACGTGGCGTTGTCGAGCTTGCCGGCAATCGCCGCGTTGACCATAGCGCGCGTGTAGGGAAGTTTCATACGCTTGCCCACGCCTACCGGGCCGCCACTCCAACCCGTGTTCACAAGCCATACCTGCGCATCGTGTTTGGCGATGCGCTCGCCCAGCATTTTTGCGTAGACATTGGGATGGTGCACCATGAACGGGGCGCCAAAGCATTGTGAGAAGGTTGTCTGTGGCTCGGTGACGCCTTTTTCAGTGCCGGCGACCTTTGCGGTGTAACCTGAGAGGAAGTGATACATTGCTTGCGCAGGCGTCATGCGAGCAATAGGCGGCAACACGCCAAAGGCGTCTGCGGTAAGCATAACGATGTTCTTCGGATGCCCTGCGACCCCGCCTGGATGGACGTTAGGAACCGAGCTTAGCGGGTACGCCGCTCGGGTATTTTCGGTCAGTGAAGCGTCATCGAGATCGAGCTCGCGAGTCCACGGATCCATGACAACGTTTTCGAGCACGGTGCCGAAGGTCTGCGTGGTGGGAAAAATCTGCGGCTCGAGTTCTGCTGAGAGATGGATGACCTTCGCATAGCAACCACCCTCGAAGTTGAACACGCCGCGGTCGCTCCAACCGTGTTCGTCATCGCCAATGAGAGCTCGGTTAGGGTCTGCGGACAGCGTTGTTTTGCCCGTCCCCGAAAGACCAAAGAAAATAGCTACGTCGCCAGCCGGCCCAACGTTAGCCGAACAATGCATCGGCAGAACGTTGCGCAGCGGCAAAAGGTAATTCATGATGGTGAAGACTGACTTCTTTATTTCGCCCGCATAGGTTGTTCCGCCAATCAGCACGAGCCGCTTGGAGAAATCGATGATAATGAAGGTCTCCGAGCGGGTTCCATCGCGATCCGGCACCGCGAGAAAATTACACGCGTTGACTACCGCAAATTCTGGTTCAAAGCCGCGTGCAGCCTGGTCTGTCGCCGGAATAAAGAGATTACGAGCAAACAAGTTATGCCAAGCGAGTTGGGTAACAACACGGACCGGGATGCGATACTGGGTATCGGCCCCAGCGAAAGCATCGAGAACATAGACGCTCTTGTCGCGCAAATACTGGTCGACGCGCAAGAGTAATTCGTTAAACCGGGACTGATCGAAGGGCTTGTTGGTCTTGCCCCAATCGATGTTGTTTTCGCTGCCGGGTTCGCGAACGAAAAACTTGTCGTTGGGGGAGCGGCCGGTGTGCTTGCCTGTCTGCACGACAAGCGGCCCGCGGACTGCAGCCAGTCCCTCGCCGTTACGAATTGCCGCCTCAAACAGCGGCGCGGTAGTCAGATTACGGGTCGCGTTGCGGACGGGACCAAACCCAAACCGCTCTAAACCCGCTGTTTCGGTTTCTCCGGCCAGCAGAGCCATAACGTCTTGAATTCTCCTTAGAAGCTGAGATGTTACAACGCCTTACAAAGCGGTTTTGCCCTTCCCTGCGGGTGGCATTTAGGCGTGGGACTTTGGGCGCTGCGAGAAAACGCAACTCGGGACGTTGGGACCTCGAAAAACCCCCTTTTTCGACTACGACCATCCACAGCGGCCGCCCGTCAGTGCACAAGCCGTGCACACTGCGTGCACCGTTCTCTCCACAAGGTCGCAAAGCTGTGAGCCGGAATAACATCCAAGCGCGCTGATTTTTTGCGGGGACCATGGCGTCAGGATTCGTTCACCTTCACACACACAGTGAATATTCGCTGTTAGACGGGGCTTGCCGAACGCAAGCCATCGCCGATAGTGCGGCCGAACTTGCCATGCCCGCAGTTGCGCTGACGGATCACGGCGTGCTCTACGGAGCGCTTGAATTTTATTTCGCCGCCATGGCGAAGGGCGTCAAACCGATCATTGGATGCGAGATGTACGTTGCTCCACGCGGTCATCGTGACCGAACCGCACGCGACGAACATCACCTCACCGTGCTGGCGGCAAACAAAACCGGCTATCGTAATTTGCTCAAGCTGGTCTCGATCGGTTTTATCGATGGGTACTACTACAAGCCGCGGGTTGATCTCGAGCTGTTATCAGCTCATAACGAGGGGCTGATCGTCCTTTCCGGCTGCTTGGGCGGAGCACTCGCGCAAACCCTAACGCGAGGAGAGATTGAGGCCGCAAAACAGCTGGCGCGCGATTATCAGGCAATTTTCGCCGAGCGTTACTTCATCGAAATTCATAACCACCATCATCCGTTGGAAGACCGCATCCGGCCCGAGCTCTTTACGCTTGCAGCGCAGCTCGGCATTAAACCCGTGGCGACAAACGATTTTCACTACCTACGCCGAGACGATGCGGGTGCACACGACGTCTTGTTGTGCATTGGAACCGGGAAAATGGTTTCAGACTCAGACCGTCTGCGATTTGAGAACGATCAGTTCTATTTTAAATCCGCCGAAGAAATGCGCGAGCTCTTTGCCGATGCGCCCGAAGCATGCGACGCAACGCTCGCAATCGCCGACATGGTGGATCTTGATCTTGAGACGACCTCGTTTGCTATTCCAGCTTTTCCTGTGCCAGACGAGTATCCCAGCGATGAAGAGTACTTGCGCTCGCTGTGCGAGCAAGGCTTAAGCGAACGGTACGGGCAGGCGACACAGCAACAACGTCAACGACTCGATGACGAATTGACAATCATCAACCGCATGGGCTATGCGTCGTACTTTCTCATCGTCTGGGATTTCATCCGCTACGCGCGCGAGCGTGGGATTCCGGTTGGCCCTGGTCGCGGGTCGGCGGCGGGCAGTATCGTCGCATACGTGTTGCACATCTCCGACGTGGATCCACTGCGATACAAGTTGTTGTTCGAGCGCTTTCTCAATCCTGATCGCATCTCAATGCCGGATATCGATACAGATTTTTGCTTCGAGCGCCGCGGCGAAGTCATTGAGTATGTGACCAAGAAATATGGCGCCGACCGGGTAGCACAAATCGTCACGTTTGGCACCATGGCAGCTCGTGCCGCCGTGCGCGATGTAGGACGTGTGACCGGCGTGCCGCTCGGTGACGTCGACCGCATCGCCAAGCTCATTCCGAATATTCCAACGAGTCCGGTTTCAATACAGCAAGCCATCGATACGGTTCCCGAACTAACCTCGCTCTACCAGCGCGACGCTGCGGCGCGCAAGTTGCTGGACACCGCCAAACGTGTCGAAGGGCTAGCACGGCACGCATCGACGCACGCGGCAGGCGTTGTCATTGCACCTGGTCCGATCACAGACTACGCGCCGCTCGTACGCCTCGGCGACAACGACGTGAACACCCAGTACTCGATGGAATGGGTGGAACGTGTCGGCCTTCTCAAAATGGATTTCTTAGGTCTTCGCACGCTCACCGTGCTGGCTGCTGCCGAGGAAGAAATCCGCCGCACTGCCGACCCAAAATTTTCCATTGAGAACATTCCACTCGATGACGAGAAAACGTTCGCTATGCTGGCAGCTGGACAAACAACGGGTGTCTTCCAGCTTGAAAGCGCCGGCATGCGCCGCTACATCACGGAGCTCAAGCCGACTCGCATCGAAGACGTCATCGCCATGGTTGCGCTGTATCGCCCTGGGCCAATGGATTGGATCAACGATTTCATCGCGGCCAAACACGGCAGACGCGCGATCACCTATCTGCATCCCAAACTTGTGCCCATTCTCGAAGAAACATATGGCATCGCCGTTTTTCAGGAGCAAGCGACTCAAATTTGTCGAGATCTTGCAGGCTACAGTGCAGGCGAGGCGGATCAGATGCGCAAGGTCATCGGCAAGAAGATTAAGGAGAAGATTCCCGCCGAACGCAAAAAGTTTATCGATGGCTGCGTTCGCAGTGGCATCGGCGAACAGCTCGCAACCAAGATTTGGCAGTTTATCGAACCGTTTGCCGGCTACGGCTTTAACAAGGCACATTCTGTTTGTTATGGTTTACTCGCCTACCGTACGGCGTGGCTCAAAGCCAATTACCCGCTTGCGTTCATGGCGGCGCTGTTAACTTCAGTAAAACACAATACCGACAAGCTGGTTGAATATCTAGCCGACTGCGCGCAACGCAAATTGCCGATCCTGGCTCCGGACGTCAACGAAAGCGGAACGGACTTCACGGTTGTCGGTGATGCTATTCGCTTTGGTCTTACCGCCGTCAAGAACGTTGGTGAAGGCGCCGTGCGCGAAATTATTGAGAAGCGTGCCAGTGGTGCGTTTACATCGCTTGCGGATATCTGTTCGCGGGTCGACGTGCGAGTGGTCAACCGACGCGTGCTCGAGTCGCTCATCAAAGCAGGCGCGCTCGATGGACTGCCTGGAAACCGAGCCGAAAAACTGGCCGGGCTCGACGCGGCTTTGGAGTATGGTCAGCATGGAGCGCAGCAACGAGCGCTTGGGCAAACTTCCTTATTTGCCTCAGAAGGCGCCGAAGGAATTCCGCCCCCCGCACTTCCCAAGCGCGAGCAGCCAAGTTCTGCTTTGCGGCTTGCGCAAGAAAAGGAAGCTATCGGCGTTTATATCTCAGGCCACCCTCTTGCAGACAAAACTGAGGAACTCGTCAAGCGCACGACGCATGCGATAGCGTCACTGCGCGAATTGCCAGAAGATGAAACGGTCACGATCGGTGGAGTCATAACCGCTAGCCGGCGTGTCGTGACCAAAGCTGGCGGCCAAATGTTGGTGGCCAAGCTCGAAGACCTCACTGGAACCGTAGAAGTCGTTGTCTTTCCAAAATGGTTTGCAGACCTTTCGCCACTGCTGCTCGATGAAGCAATCGTGGTGATCAAAGGGCGAGTAAAGGAACGCCGGGCAGTTGGAAAGCCGCCAGGCTACGTTGAGGCGCAGCCGATCGACGAAGAGAAGGCGGAGCGCCCAGAAGTAAGCTTGCAGGCGCTCGAAGCATGGCCGTTTGCCCAAGCTCGCTATGTCAGCAATGGCATTCGCCTTGTGGGTGGGGAGCGCCAGCCGGCCCGTGTCCTTCACATTCGTCTGTGCGGCGACGCAGATGATGCAACGCGACTCGAGCGTTTGCGCGATTTGATTAAGAGCGCGCAGTCTGGTCTGGACCGGGTCTACTTGCATGCGGGCGGCAACGATAGCTCTCGTCCTCTCCGCCAGCCCGTCGAGCTGACGCCGTCGCTGCGCGATGACTTCGCGGAGCTGTTCGGGGCGGATAACGTTTGGATGGCCGAAAGCGCGTGAGTCGCATCCTCGTTGCAATCGATCTCGATGGAACCCTCATCGACGAATCGCTCGTGATGTCGGCGCATGACAAGGCGGCCATTGAAGAAGCTGGCCGGCGCGGATTTTTGATCTGCCTTGCTAGCGGGCGCCTCTATGCGGCTTCGCGACCATTTGCGTTAGCACTCAACTTACACGGTCCAATCATCGCGCTTCAAGGAGCGGTGGCATACGATTTAGCAAGCGGAGCCCGGCTTTTCTGCACTGCCCTTGCACGCGACGTTGCGTTAGCGGCTTACGATTACCTTAAAGCTCGTAATTTTCACTTGCAGCTTTATTATGGCGACAGTCTGTATCTTGACCAGCTCAACGATCGCGCTCGCTTCTATCTGAAGATTTCGCGCGTCGAGCCTATTATGGTACCGAAT
>JBPYDX010000002.1:0-2449 GCA_051986115.1 Candidatus Eremiobacteraceae bacterium | reverse complement strand
CGGTCTATGGGTTCTCGGAAGAAAATTGGAAGCGCGAAGAGTCGGAAATCTCCCTTCTGTTCGAACTCTGTTGTGCATTTGCGCGCAACGAGCTTGACATGCTGCGCAAAGAGAACGTGAGCGTGCGAGTCATCGGACGTGTCGATGAACTTCCCCGGGCACCGCGCCAAGCGCTCGAAGATTTGGTACGTAAGACATCGAGCAACAATGGAACCATTTTGAACCTTGCGGTGAACTACAGTGGACGCACCGAAATGCGTGACGCGATGAAAGCGCTCGCAGCGGACGTGCGTGCGGGAGCGCTGTCGGTTGAGTCCATTGATGGTGCCACGCTGGATAAGTATCTCTATACAGCTGGCCTGCCCGATCCCGATCTGCTCATACGGCCAGGTGGCGAGTATCGACTTTCGAATTTCTTGCTCTACCAAGTTGCGTACACCGAACTGTGGGTAACTGACGTCTACTGGCCGGAGTTTTCGCGAGCACACTTCGCCGAAGCAATCGTCGAATTTCAGCGGCGTCAGCGCCGCTTTGGCGGCCCTTAGATTCCCGCTCCGCTGAGCCAGTCATCGGGCAACAATGGGGTGCTTGGCGACTTCCACCTCCATAGCCGCTACAGCGATGGGCGCCTCGATCCGATTGCGCTAATCGATGTGGTGTGCGACGCGGGCATGCGCGTTGTTGCGCTCACCGATCACGACACCACCCATGGTCACTTTACGGCGGCGCAGCGTTCGCGGGAGCGTGGAATCCATTTTGTACCTGGCATTGAGATGACAACGTATGCCTATGGTCGCGTCATTCATATGCTCGGTCTTGGGATCGACAGCAAAGACGCAGCGCTTGAAGCGGTCAACGCGACGACTGCGACGGTGTGGGATGCGAACCAATGTTGCTGGGTTGAAGCGCTCGCGTCAGAAGGCGTCGATGTCGCCTTTGATCGCGACTTTGGCGATCATCCAGTTCGCCTCCCAGTGCTCATCGAGCGTCTTTGCCTGCGCGGCGTTGATGGAGGCGATCCGGTCGCAGTTCACCGTCGCTTCCGATCATTTTTTGCGAGCCTGCCGCCAGACGCTTACGAGAGGCTCGCATCGCCAAGCTCGTGTGCAAGTGTCATCCGTAATGCCGGCGGTGTAGCGCTTCTTGCTCACCCAGACGGCTTGCGCGAAGCGCAACTCCTCGACGAGCTGTTGGAGCACTGTGACGGTCTTGAAGCAATGTACGTTCCGTATTCTGATGGCCAACGCGAGGCATTGCGGGCGTTCGCCGAACAACGAGGCAAACTGTACTCATGCGGAAGCGATTACCATGGATATTTTGAAACACACTATCGCCCGCCCACCGCCCCTGCGCCGAATTCGCTACTCCAACGGCTGAAAATAAAGTAGCGCCGGGGACCAACGCGCTCCAGACAATCAACGGCCTTTTGCGGTCACGCGCTTTTTGCGGACGAAAGCCAGCACATCTTCAAGTTTGCGCGTGTTAAGCACACGATCTTTAGAAATACCGGCCTTACGCGCAGTTGCTACGCCGTAGAACATGTTGTCCATGTCCTCGATGTGATGGGCGTCCGTGTCAATCGAGAACGTGCAGCCAAGTTCGCGGGCACGGCGCGCTAGGTCGGCCGGGAGATCGAGTCGAGCTGGGTTGGCATTAATTTCAAGCGCGGTGCCTGTCCGCGCTGCGGCCGCAAAAACCGTATCCACGTCGAACTCGTAACCCTCGCGCTCTTCGACTAACGTCCCCGTTGGATGACCAACTATCGTGACGAACGGGTTTTCAATCGCACCAAGGAGGCGCTTGGTTTGCTGTTCTTTTGAACCGCGAAACGACGAGTGAATCGAGGCGACGACGATGTCAAGCTCAGCCAACACATCATCGGGTAAATCCAATGTGCCGTCCAGTCGAATGTCAACTTCCGAGCTGGTCAACAGATGAACACCGTATGCACTTCGCACCGAGCTAACGATCGCAATCTGCTCGCGTAGGCGCTCGATCGACAACCCATTGGCCACGGCGCGGCCCGGCGAGTGATCGGAAATTGACAGGTATTGACGGCCGCGCTCAGCCGCCGCATGCGCCATTTGCTCGATGGTGCACACGCCATCGCTCCATTGCGTGTGATCGTGTAGATCGCCGCGAATATCTGAGAGCTCGACGAGCGCGGGAATCGCGTTTCGCCGCGCAAGATCGATTTCATCAAGCCCGAGACGCATTTCGGGTGGAATGTATTGAAGCCCAAGCTTGGCATAGACTTGTGTTTCTTCGGCGCACGTAACGACGGTGCCATCCTCGTCTTCAATCCCATACTCGCTCACTTTTCGGCCCTGACGCAGCGCAAACTCACGCAGCAACACGTTGTGTTCTTTGTTGCCAGTAAAGTGTTGCAGTAAATCACCAAAACATTCGTGGCGCACAACGCGACAATCAATAGAAATGCCTTCATCTG
>JBPYDX010000001.1:0-7801 GCA_051986115.1 Candidatus Eremiobacteraceae bacterium | reverse complement strand
TAGTCGGCGAGGGAATGGCATCGTACATGCTGCTCACGGGGGAGATGATATCGGCCGATGAGGCAAAGACCGCCAACCTAATCGAACGAGTGGTGCCGCCCGATCAATTAATGACCGAGGCCAAACGGATCGCCTCGCTGATCGCAAGCAAAGGGCCCTTGGCAGTTGCCGAAACCAAGAGTGCAATTCATAAAGGCATGCAGACCGACTTGCACCACGCACTTGAAATTGAAGCAAGTTCTTTCGGCCGCGTTGCTGTGACTCACGATGCGCGCGAAGGCACAAAGGCGTTCTTAGAAAAGCGACCGCCGAATTTCACCGGGACATAGCCGGGTTGATTCGAGCGATCTAGTTAAACGCTTCGAGGACTGCTGCGATGCCCTGCCCGCCGCCGATGCAAGCACTGGCCACAGCGTAACGCTTTTGGCGGCGGCGTAATTCATGAAGTGCTGTGTAGGCAAGGCGCGCACCGCTTGCTCCCAGCGGGTGGCCGAGGGCAATTGCACCGCCGTTTGGATTGAGTCGCTCGATATCTAAGCCAAGTTCGTCGACGCAGGCAAGAACCTGCGGCGCGAATGCTTCGTTGATTTCGACCACGTCCATTTGGTCAAGATCGAGGCCCGTTCGCTGCAGTGCTTGAGGAATCGCGAACGCAGGACCAATCCCCATGATGTCCGGATCGACGCCAACTACGGACCACCCCAGCAGCCTGCCAAGTGGCGTGAGTCCATCGCGGTCGGCTACGGCTGCACTCGTAAGCACAACGGCGGCCGCGCCGTCGGTAATGCCACTCGCGTTGCCCGCTGTGACAACGCCGTCTTTGGTAAACCGTGGGGGCAGCTTTGAGAGCTTTTCAAATGATGTATCGGGCCGAGGGCCCTCATCCGCATCGATGACGATGCTGCCTTTGCGCCCGGAAACTTCCACCGGCGCAATCTCTTGTGCGTAATACCCATCTTTCGCCGAGCGAAGTGCGTTGCGCTGAGATCGCATGGCGAATTCATCGCTCGCCTCTCGCGAAATCTCAAATTGACGCGCAAGATTCTCAGCGGTAATAGACATTGGCATGTTGTTGTAGCTGTCAGTGAGCCCTTCCCAAAGTGAATCTTCAAGTTTGCTTTGCCCAAGAGGAAGGCCCCAGCGCGCGCCGCGGATCACGTGCGGCGCTTGGCTCATATTTTCCATTCCGCCGGCTAGCACGTAGTCGGCCTGGCCGAGCAGAATTTGTTCCGCGCCGCTAACGATGGCTTGCAAACCTGAGCCGCACAGACGGTTGAGCGTGAGTGCGGGAGTTTCGATGCGGCATCCGGTTTTGAGGCCAACATGGCGCGCACCATAAATGGCATCGGCGCTTGTTTGCATGACGTTGCCAAACACCACTTGGTCGATCTTTTCAGGGTCCACGCCACTGCGCTTGAGCGCAGCCTTTGACGCTACCACGCCGAGGTCAATCGCGCTGACGTCGCGCAGTGCACCGCCGAAGTTGCCGAACGGTGTCCGCGCACCGTTGACAATAACAACCGATTTGCCGTTGAGAATCATCGTGTGTCCTTCACGCAACCTTAGCTACGAGCGACTGGGGCCTCACGCGGGCTGCGCTGCTCGAGTGCTGCGCAAACCATGTCTCCAACCTCACTCGTCTTGAGCCCGCTCGAGGCGTCAAGCGATGGAATCTTTTTGCTGGCGAGCAGGTCGGCAATTGTCTCTTCAATCGCTTGCGCCGCCGCTGTCTCACCAAGGTAGTCCAACATCATCCCAACCGCAGCGATTGCGGCGATTGGGCTCACGGTGTTCTTTCCTTTATACTTGGGCGCAGAACCATGGATCGGCTCGAAAAGAGAAACTTGGCCCGGATGGATATTGCCCGATGCAGCTACACCCATGCCACCTTGGACCATCGCGCCCAAATCGGTGAGAATGTCCCCAAATAGATTCGGGGTGACGATGACATCAAAGGACTCAGGGTTCTTCACCATCCACATGCACGCAGCGTCGATGTAAGCATACTCAACCGCGATGCCTGGAAAATCTCGAGCGACATCTTCAACGGTACGCCTCCACAGTTGCTGCACTTCGATCGCATTTGCTTTGTCCACAAGCGTTAGCTTGTTTTGCTTGCCGCGTTTGGCGGCCAGCGCAAACGCGTAGCGGACTGCTCGCTCGCATCCTTTGCGCGTGAAGATTTGGTTTGCAATCACGACTTCGTCCGGCGTGCCGCGCTTGAAATAGCCACCCATGCCCGTGTACAGGTCCTCGGTGTTTTCGCGCACGACGACCATGTCAACGTCAGCCGGCGTCTTGCCTTTGATTGGGCAAAGGTATTCTGCGTAGAGCTTGATCGGCCGCAGATTAATATACAAATCTAAACCAAACCGAATAGCGGCTATGATACCTCGCTCGACCAAACCCGGCGGCAGCCGCGGGTCTCCGATCGCGCCGAGTAAGATCGCATCGTAGGTTCGAAACACGTCCAACTGATCGGGCGGCATGAACTCCTTGGTTGCAAGATAGTGCTCGGAGCCAAACGGAAATTCGCTTGCTTCGTAGGTGAAGCCAAACTGCTTTGACGCAGCCGACAAAACCTTAAGGCCTTGCGCCGTTACCTCAGGCCCGACGCCGTCGCCGCCGATGACCGCAATGCGATATGGTTTCGCCAAGCGCTACTTCTTCTGCGCCGCTTTCTCTTGCAGCCGCTGCTCCACGAATTTCAGCAGTCCGCCTTTGGCGATAAGATCTTGCATGAACTTTGGAAACTGCGTTGCTTTAAACTGGGTACCAGCAGTTTCATTGCGAATTACGCCATCGTTCGCGTCCACGGTGATCGTGTCGCCGTCATTGATACCGTCAACACCCTCGGGGCATTCAAAGATCGGCAACCCAGTATTAATCGCATTGCGATAAAAAATGCGTGCGTATGACTTGGCCACCACGCCGGCGACTCCCGCGCCTTTGAGCGCGACTGCTGCTACTTCGCGAGACGATCCACAACCGAAGTTTGTATCAGCCACGATGAGATCGCCGGGCTTTACTTTTTTGACAAAGTTTGCGTCGAGATCTTCTAGCGCGTGCTTGCCGAGTTCGACGGGGTCAATCAAGTTACAGTATCGACCGGGAATAATGACATCCGTGTCGACGTTCTTGCCGTACTTGTGCGCGGTACCTTTGAGGATCATCGCGTTACGCTGCCACCGGGCTGCCCAGCTGTTCCGGACCTGCGATATAACCAGCCACCGCTGAAGCCGCAGCAACGTAGGGACCCGTGAGATAGACCTCGCTCTTGACGTGGCCCATACGGCCACGGAAGTTGCGATTCGTCGTTGAAATGCAGCGCTCGCCGTCTGCCAAGACGCCCATGTGGCCACCTACGCACGGACCGCATGTCGGCGTCGAGACGACGCAGCCGGCATCAACGAAAATTTCCGTCAAGCCTTCCTTGATGCACTGCATGTATACTTTTTGGCTGCCAGGGATGACGATAGCGCGCACGTGCGGATTGACCTTACGGCCCTTGAGCACTTCTGCCGCTTGGCGCATGTCTTCAATGCGACCGTTGGTGCACGTTCCGATAACCGCTTGATGAATTTCGATATCGTTGAGGTCGGAAGCGTTTTTCGTGTTCTCAGGCAACCAGGGGATGGCAACTTGCGGTTCGATCGTGTTGCAATCGATCGTCAGCGACTTGGCGTACTCGGCATCCTTATCTGAATGATACACGGTGTAATTCTTTTTGCCTACGGCCGCGCAGTATGCTTCTGTGGTTGCGTCCACAGGAAAGATACCATTTTTTGCTCCGGCTTCGATCGACATGTTGGCCATCGTAAAGCGCCCGCTGATAGGAAGATTTTTGACGACCGGGCCTGTGAACTCAAGCGCGCAATAGATGGCGCCGTCGACTCCCAAGGTTCCGATCGTGCGAAGAATGAGATCTTTCGCGGACACGTACGGTCGCAGCGCGCCCTCGTATACTATCTTGATGCTCGGCGGAACGCGCAACCACATTTCACCGGTCGCAAAGGCTGCGGCGATGTCGGTTGAGCCCACGCCGGTAGCAAACGCGCCGACACCACCATAGGTTGTGGTGTGGCTGTCGCCTCCTATAATCGTTTCGCCTGGGCCAACCATGCCGTTTTCGGGAAGTACAACGTGTTCGATGCCGCCGCGCCCCACTTCGAAGTAGTTGTCGATTGACTGCTCGGTTGCAAAGTCGCGCATCATTTTGGACAGGGTTGCCGTGGCGATGTCTTTGTTAGGAGTAAAATGACTGGGAACAAGCGCTATTTTGGAGGGGTCCCAAACTTTCGTAGCGCCTTTGATTTTACGGAACTCAGTTATGGCAACGGCAGCTGATAGTTCGTTCGCCATAACGAGATCAAGCTCAATAGAAATGATATCGCCTGGCGTAACGTCCGCCTTTCCCGAGTGGGCGGCGAGAATTTTTTCGGTTAAAGTCATGGGATGCGGCACGGCAGCTAGCGCGACCTCCGGGAGGTAGATTTTGCGGTGGGTTGTCTTCTTTCGCGCACGCAAAGAGCGCAGCCTCTCCAAGCAAGCTCAAGTGCGCGACGCTAGTAGTTGATGGTGGCGGTAATGGAATCACCGTACGTCCCAGCGGGTACATCTTGCCCAGCTGGGATCAAGCCATAAATTGTCAGCGTGACTGTCTGGCCATTTGTGACTGTGGTCGGGCCATAGATCGAGCTGCCGCCGGTTCCATCTCCCCAGATTATGGTCGTAGCTGGGTCGAGGTAGAGGTTATAGTTGAGCTCCACAAGACCGTTGAGCATGTACCGAGGGGTGTACGTCGGAGCGTTGCCTTGGTTCAAAGTTACAGTGACGCTGTCTGTATCAGTGCCGAGGCCCACGCACTGAAAAGCAAGATTGCCGTTTGCAGCGTTGCTCGAGCTGCTAAGCACGTCGTATGCTCCGAACGCCACGCCGGTGGCAACCGTAAACGTGCAGTGAACCGCTGCACGCACCGGCAACGCGCTGGCGAATATCGCTGCGATACACAGGAGCCCCGCCAAGCCCGAAAGTTTCACGGCGTCGCGTTGCCGACGTCGACCGGCGTGCAGGCGAGCCGGCCGACACTTGTGACCGAGTCAACGCTGTGTGGCACAACGATCTGAATCATGCACGATCCTTGCGCGTACTCGATTCGAGCCGAATAGCGGCCCGCTGAAAGATCCTCGAGATAAAACTTTCCCTCGCCATCGAGTTCGGCGACGACAGCACGGTTACCAACAAGAAGATGGACTTCGCCAAACGCTGGAATACTGTCGTGGCCGACCACCACGCGGCCCGTGACGGCCATTTCGCGTTTGACCGGAAAGCGCGCGAGTGCACCGCCCCGATACGATGGTGCGACTGTCAGCTCGGTTGCGTCGACGCTGTAGTCGAGAGGGATGTCGTCCGCCGAAATCTCGATTCTATTACCATAGTACGAGAGTAGATTGGGGATTAACAGCCGACCCTTGGAGTCAGTTCGACCGATCAACTGGTTATTGTAGTAGCCCCGCACGCCAGACACACCCGGCACATCAACAACTGCGTAGCCGTCTTCAACCGCTCGCGCAAACATGATGCCGTCGCCAGCATCAATGAGACCACCGGAAGCAAGAAAACTTGTTTGGCTTGACCCGCCATCATTGAAGTATGAGGCCTGATAGAGCCCAAATGATGTTTGCAATTGAAGGTAATCGTTGTCATGAATTTCCGATCCCGAACCATGCGAGAATAGGTACCCCACACCGGTACCAAGCGGCAACGAGTGCTCAACTGATATCCCAGCTCCAGCGCCTCCGTTGCCACCTTGCTGCGATACGGCTCCAAGTGTGTCGGAACCAAGCTGATAGTTGAGTGACAGAAAATATTGGTTCCCAGACGTGAGCGCGCTGCCCGAATTATTGTCCGCGCTTGCAACTAAGTCGAACTTTGGCGAAAGCTGCACTGAGCCAGTGAATGCTGCGATGTTTCTTGTTCCCGCGTCGCGCAGTGCGCTCGCAGTATAGCTCACAGTAAAACTGGTTTTACCGATGCCAACACCGGTGAACGCGGTGGCAAGTCTCGTCGTGCGATCTTGGGTTGGCGACAGGCTGGCGGTCGCGTATCGCGCACTCACTGAGCCCAGGCTTGCGCCATAGCTCAGAATACTGTTTTGGTAAGTGTAGTCGATCTGCGCAGCGCCACCTCCCGATCCTTGTGCTTCGCTCAATGCTGCCGCGACCCCGAGCTGGCCGTGGCCCAGTCGAAAGCTGGCAGTCGGGCCGCCGCTGACAACACCGGAGCCAGCATCAAGACGCCCGCCGCCCGTAAACCAATTCGTAATACCAATGAGATCTTGGCCGATAAAAACGACTGGCCCATACTCGCCGCTCGATTGCGTCAGATTGAAACGCTCGGCGCCGAGGTTATAGCTGTACTGCGAGATCCCGCGCGCCAACACGTTGGTGCTGTAATAGTACGTCGAGCTTAGCGTTTGGACGTGGCCAAATGCATCACGCACAACCACTTGCGCATTGCCGCCGCCGGCGACGACTGGAAGGTTGCTAAAATCAAAAGGACCAGGTGCCAAGTTTTGCGTGCTAACGAGGTGTCCGTTGACATAAACTTGCGCCGTTGATGGCGTCAACACTTGGCCAGAAATCGACACACCGGGAAACTGAACAAAGTATGGATTGAGAGCAAAGTCACGAGATATACTGATGCCGCCCATGTAGGTATTGCCGCCAAGCAGACCACCTGATGCAAACGTGTCGCCGACGACCCAGCGTTTCATCAACGCCGGATTATCGAAGGTCGCATTGGTGAGTCCTCGTATCACGTGTCCGCCGGGTTCGATAGAAACGCCTGAATAATAAAGATCGTTGTGCGATGTAAAGCCCAGCTCTGAAAATTCACCTAGGCCGCTCAAATTCTCCCAGTTAAGCGCGTAGTTAAAGAAGGCGCTCGGCCTTGAGCTGTACGCGATGCCGGCCGGCATGCGGTTTCCCATGTTGAATGCGGACGAACCAAAATATTGCGGTTGCGCCAGGATGTTGACCGTGAGAGCGCGCTCATTGAATGTGTACGCTACGGTTGGCGACAACGACTGCAAAGATACATAAGCAACGCCGTCGTTTGTCTGGGTGCTAACATTTGGAAGATTCAAGCCTGCGCGGTGCACGTCGGCAACTGGAACAAGCACGTCGCCGTTACGAATGATAGCCAACACTTGACCTTCATCCACACCGTTCACGATCACGCTCAAATAGGCTCGTTGTGTGGAGAATGCTTGCGATTGCGCGACCTTTACAGACGCATCGCCGTCTGGCACGATGTGCGGACGCGGTTGAGGAGCCGCGTGGCGTTGCCGTGCTGGCGGTTTGACTCGACTCTGGGATGTCTCGCGCGACGTCCCAATGTTGAGGGCCAGCTCAAAAGACTTTGCAGGCACGCTGATGTGCGAAGTAGCGAATTCGGTAAGCGATGGTCGTTTGACAGTCCGGCCGTGCACAACCCCGACGAGAGTATTCGATACGGTTCTATTGTGTGGGCCGCGGTCGCGATGTGGTTTCGCAAAGAGATCCACCGCAAGCGGAGCACACAATACGAGGACGAGGGTCGCGCCAACGAGCGCGACGCGCAAAGCTCCTACCCGAGAGCTCGTAGCCGCCACCGGCTCGCCCAACTCGCGCATACACCCCCGACCCTTGTCACTGCGCGCACGCGCCGGAGGGCGTCTGCAGGCTCTGTTTTACAACGAGGGTTCCTGCTCGAGCCGCGACCGACAGCGAGCGCACCAAATAGCAGTCTTTCGCAGGCA